>NZ_LZGR01000059.1:0-30474 GCF_001690255.1 Gilliamella sp. App2-1 | reverse complement strand
TAAATATACAATACATTAAAAATTCAAAAAGGCAAGAGATTGACTGAACAAGAAAATATAAAATATGGATATCATAGAGATATTTATACGGCATTAGAAGCAATAACTGAAGCTCAAAAGATCGCATTTTATCCTATCTTTTTTCAAGCAATAGTTTGTATGAAAAACAAAGGTATATTAACGTGCATAGATCAAGCGGGGAAAAAAGGTGTTACTTTTGATGAAATAGCAAAAGAAATTTCTTTATCTCCTTACGCAATTGAGCTTTTGTTGGATGTTGGATTAAGTATGCATGTTATTTATAAAAACGATGGATACTATATTCTTGGTAAAGTAGGGCATTATTTATTACATGACAAAATGACAGAAGTTAACCTTAATTTTACTCAAGATATCTGTTATCAAAGTATGTTTTATTTGCAAGATGCGCTTGAATCTGGTACTCCTGAAGGATTAAAAGTTTTTGGGGATTGGAAAACAATATATCCAGCATTACAGTCATTGCCAGAAAAAGCTAAAAAAAGTTGGTTTGAATTTGATCATTTTTATTCTGATCATTCTTTCCCGATTGTTTTTTCCCATATTTCCACTTTAAATCCTAAACATATTTATGATGTTGGTGGCAATACAGGCAAATGGGCTATTTATTGCGCTAAACACTCTCCTGACCTCAAGGTGACATTATTAGATCTGCCTGAACAGATTGAAGTTGCTGAAAAAAATGTTAAGCATGCGGGTTTTGCTGATCGCATCGATAGCTATCCCGTTGATTTATTGACTGCAGAAATATTACCTAATAAAGCTGATATTTGGTGGATGAGCCAGTTTTTAGATTGCTTTAGTATTGAACAAATTACCCATATTTTAAAATTGATACATCGTAGTATGAAAGATGATGCCATGATATGTATTATGGATCTATTTTGGGATAGGCAGAGTTTTGAGGCCGGTGCATTGAGCTTAAATGCTTCATCTTTATATTTTACGTGTTTGGCGAATGGTAATAGCCGTTTTTATCACTCTAGCGTGTTTTACCAATGTCTTAAGAATGCCGGCTTTTATATTGAAAAGGATATTGATAATTTAGGTTATGGACATACTTTGTTAATCTGTAAAAAGTTAATTAGTAATACATAAGGCGTAAATAATAAGGTTTATAAAAAATATTGTTAGTACATTATTTATTTCGCAATTAATTGGGTGTGCTAGTAAATATTAAAAGTCTAAATATTATGGTTTCAATAAACGGACTGACAAAAAAGCAAGTAAAAAAGCTATTCTAACTTTTGCTACTAATGGTCAAACTAGTTGCTTTTGATACATGAATAAGGAATGTTATTGATGGTAATTGGCAACTCTATCCATGGTTATTTATTCAACCATAAGTTTTAAGCTGTGATAAATATACCTTATTCTTCAAAGAGCTACTCTATTAATTATGTGTCGGTTAGCAACAATTTAAAAAATAATAATGGTAAAATTCATCAAAATTATAATCATTGGATAAATAACCTTGATACCAAAATTCAAGAAAATATTTTTAGGTTTTCTTAACTCTAAAATCAAGCTCATTTGATAAACTGAGCTTACATTACACCTAATACACTTATTTCTGAATTTCTCATCTTTAATAATCAATAAAAATAGTTTAACTTTGAACAAAGTTTTACTTAAAAGCGCGCAAAATTTTGTCTTATTTACAATACAACTAATCTCAAATTTATCTATAATTTACCTAAAAATTTGATAAAAAGAACGCTTATTAACAATTTTTTAACGATAGCATTAATTGTTAAAACTGAATATCTATTAACCTAATTATAATTTAATATAAACTCATATTCATACAAATTTATGGATATAGTTCCATTCTATTTCATATCTTTTTTATTCACAAATCATTACGTTTGGGGACAATTATTATGTTTCAATGGCTTTCAAACTGGATTTTAGATGGACTTAAACACTCTCCAGAAATTTTATTATTTTTATCGTTGAGTTTAGGATATTTGATTGGCGGCATTCGGATGGGTAAATTCCAACTCGGTGGTGTGGCTGGTTCGCTACTTGTTGCTGTTGCTTTAAGCATTTTGGGCGTGACTATTGACGCTGGCGTTAAATCAATTCTTTTTGCACTATTTATTTATGCTGTGGGTTATGAAAGTGGTCCTCAGTTTTTTCGCTCTTTGGGCGTTAAAACATTACGCGAAATCTTCTTAGCATTATTTATTGCGGTTGCTAGTTTTGTGACTGTTGTGGTATTAGCTAAAATATTCAATTTAGACAAAGGTCTTGCTGCCGGTTTAGCGGCAGGCGGGTTAACCCAATCTGCCATTATGGGCACGGCTTCTGATGCATTAAGTCAGCTTGGATTAAGTGCCGAAGAATTAAGTAAAATGCAAGCAAATGTCACCATTGGTTATGCGGTGACTTATATATTTGGTTCTCTAGGTGCCATTATTGTGTGCGTCAACATTTTGCCAAAAATCATGGGTAAAGATATTGGTGATGATGCAATTAAAGCACAGGCTGAACAGCTCCATGGTTCGCTTTTATTGGGCTCTGATCAAAATTTAGCTTTATCAGATATTAGTGGTCGTTTATACCGTATTACCAATAAGATCAATCAAACGGTTGCGCATGTTGAACAAACGGTTAATGGCATCAGTATTGAGCGTATTAAGCGTGGTAATAACATTATTGAAGCAACGCCTGAAACAATATTAAAGTCAAAAGATATTATTTTGGTTGTTGGTCACCGTGATGCAATGATTAAAGCACAAGATCTACTGGGTACCGAAGTTAATTCAGCATCAGGTATGGATGTCGTGATGAATAAGCTAGATGTTGAAATGCGTAATAGTAATTATGTGGGTGAAAATCTGGCACAATTGCTGGCTTCTGACGAAGTGATGAAGTTAAAACATGGCATATACCTTTTAGCTATTCATCGTGATGGTCAACCTCTACCTATTAATAACGATATCTATTTAAAATTAGGTGATGTTATTACCATTTATGGTGCTGACGGCGATCTTCGTCGAGTTGTTGATAAAATTGGTGCACCAATTACCAAAAGCGAAAAAACTGACTGGATATTCCATGGTTTAGGGCTTGTGGTTGGTCTTATTATTGGCTTAATTGTGATTCGTATTAGTGATATCCCGATCACTTTAGGTGCAGGTGGTGGAGCACTTTTATCAGGTCTATTATTTGGTTGGTATCGTTCTCTTCATCAAACTATCGGTAATATTCCAACTGGCGCTGTGCAACTGTTAAAAGACTTTGGTTTGGCAGGTTTTGTGGCGGTTGTGGGGCTCAGTTCTGGTCTTCAAGCAATTAATACTATTAAAGAACAAGGTTTATCCTTATTTTTAATTGGGGTTGTTGTGACCTTATTACCCATGTTGCTTGCCATCTATTTTGGTAAATATGTGCTTGGCTATAAAAATGCAGCAGTGTTTGCCGGTGCGTTAGCTGGATCGCGTAGTGCTAATCCCGCCTTTGGTGAAGTGCTCAATAAAGCTGGTAATTCAACACCAACTAACTCTTTTGCTATTACTTATGCTTTAGCTAATGTGTTCCTAACTTTATTAGGACCATTGGTTGTTGCTTTTGTTTAATTGATATATCAAATTAAGGATACAAATGTATGAAAAACAATACACAATACAGCCAATACGCTAATTTAAGTCCTTTTGAGTTAAAAGATAACTTAATTAAACTGGCACAAAGTCATACTGATCGCGTAATGTTAAATGCAGGAAGAGGTAATCCCAACTTTCTTGCCACTTGGCCTCGACAAGCTTTTTTTCAACTAGGTGTGTTTGCAACCCAAGAATCCGAAATGTCATTTTCATATTTAAATGAAGGTGTTGGCGGCATGCCAATCAAAGCTGGATTAACAGGACGCTTTGAGCATTTTATTTGTCAAAACTATAATACCCCAGGAGTTGCCTTTTTAGGTAAGGCTTTTTCTTATATTCGTGATCAACTTGGATTGGACGAAAATGCCTTTTTACAAGAAATGGTAGAAGGTATTTTGGGATGCAATTACCCCGTACCTGACAGAATGCTACATTTTAGTGAAGATGTAGTTAAAGCCTATGTATTACAACAAATGGGCGCACAATATTTAGAGCGCGATAATATCGATTTATTTGCCGTTGAAGGCGGCACAGCTGCCATGGCTTATATTTTTAACTCCATGAAAGAAAACGGTTTAATCCAAAAAGGCGATAAAATCGCGATTGGTGCGCCAATATTCACACCTTATCTTGAAATTCCCGAATTGAACGACTATCAATTAGTTGAAGTGTTAATCAATGCTGATCCTAATGCAAATTGGCAGTATCCTGAGTCAGAATTGCGTAAATTAGAAGATCCAGCAATTAAAGCCTTTTTCGTTGTTAATCCATCTAACCCGCCATCAGTTAAAATTGATAATAAAAGTCTAAAAATTATTGCTGATATCGTTCAAAAACGTCCTGAATTGATTATTTTGACTGATGATGTTTATGGTACATTTGCCGATGACTTCCAATCTTTATTTGCGATATGCCCAAAAAATACCATTTTAGTTTATTCATTTTCGAAATATTTTGGTGCGACTGGTTGGCGTTTAGGTGTTATTGCCACAGCACGCGATAATGTCATCGACAAAACCCTTAAAGCGTTACCAACTAAAACTAAACAGATCTTAAATAAACGCTATAGCTCAATTGTTACTGATCCAGAAAATCTAAAATTTATTGATCGATTAGTGGCTGATAGTCGTGCGGTTGCACTAAACCATACAGCGGGTCTTTCAACACCGCAACAAGTACAAATGGTTTTATTTGCATTATGCGAAATGATGGATAGCGATCAAAGTTATAAAACCGCTTTAAAATCACTAATCCGACGCCGTGCAGCATCACTTTATCAACATTTAGGTCTTAAACATCAAACAGATGAAAATAGTGTAGATTACTATACGCTAGTGGATCTTGAACATATTTGCCGAGAATTATATGACGATAAATTTGCTAAATGGATTCTCAAAAATAAAAATCCATCTGAAATGTTATTCAGAATTGCTGATGAAGCGGGTGTTGTATTATTACCAGGCAAAGGATTTGCTGTACAGCATCCTTCTGCTCGCGCCTCGTTAGCAAACTTAAATGAATATCAATATGCTGCGATTGGTTTATCAATGCGTAAATTGGCCGAGGAATATTATTCGGAATATAAAGCAAAAAATAAATAGCTATTCTAATAAAACCACACAAAAACCCTAGTCAATCTAGGGTTTTTATTTGCTCAATAAAACGTTACGTCACTATTTATTATAAAAACAAATGCTATATAAAAATCTGTCAGAAAGAATATTGATTTTATTTGAGTTTTTTCTGTTTTTTTGTAAAAGAATAAAGTTGTTTACCGAATAAAAATTACAGCCCCAGTGGGCAATTCGATCAACGACTTTAGTGAGTTATACATTGTTACCAATTTACTAGCAATAACAAATTGGTTTGATGTTTTTATGGATTAACTTTAGGGCCATAACTCCAACCTAACATATGTGGTATGTATTGTTCAATATGACTATTTTCATCATATGAGGCATCCATATCATCTTCATCATCGCTATAAACACCAACGAAGTCTTTTAAATCACCTAATTCCGGAATTGGAACTAATTGGTCAGTTGAAACTATGTCATCATTCTTAACATAAGTAATACGCCAAACTAAGTCTTTAGCTGCTTCGCTTCCATATAAATCATCAGCTAATACTTCTAACGGTTTTAATAGGGTAGTGATATCACCACATAAATCAGTTTCAGCAACACAATAATTAACAGAAAGTAATCGATATACTTTTTTGCCAACAATATATCTTGTAACAGCTTGTTTAGTTTCTTTATATTCATCAATAATAACGACAAAACGACCCTCATCAATATCTGCTGAGTAAGTTAAATATTCAATACCATCATTTAAAACTTCATGCTGTTTTTTTAAATATAGAAGCTTCTTCTGTATTTGGGGCTGCAAATATGGTTGCTGTAAAAAATAAAGATAATGCAGTTACTAATTTTAATAGCTTATTCATGTTGTTTATTCCTATGTTTTTTAAGAGCATACCACTAAAAATTAAACGGAATATAAATTTAAGATTAATTACTTATCAAAATAAACTAGGATTTCTGGCTATCCTATAAAAACAATATATTAGCTGATTATTTAAAAATAAATTCAAACAAAAATTGGTCGGGGAAATGTTGATTTTATCTAATTTTTTATTTTGCTATTTTTAAACACAGATAGAAAATCACTTAAATTGATTTGAATTAAAGTGGTATATTAAATAATGCTAATGATATCTCTTATCAAGTTTACGGCTATTGGCTAAATCCAGATCAGCTAAATGATATGTATATTTATAAAAGCAATTGGCTAACAAATGATCCTCACAATAGTAACAGAATGACTTTCTTGCAATTGCACTGCCCAAGCTTTACGTGCCTTGGTAGGCACTAGAGCTTTTTATGATTTCCTCCTGAAGTTGAGCTTTGAAACTGAGCTGGGCAAACATCTGTTTAAGCTTACGATTTTCAGCTTCCAGTGCCTTTAAACGTTTAATGTCAGAGGTTTCCATACCACCGTATTTATCTCGACATTTATAGCGGGTTGTCATAGTGGCGCCTACATTAAAAGTCAACCATATGTTGCAAATAAATTAATTTTTTTACTTGTTTCAAGGCGGTATTATGAACGTTGTACAATACAATAGGATATTAAACAAATCATGCAGATAAATAGAGATAATGGTACGGAATTATCAATGATTGTTAATATATTTTAATTATTTACTTTTAATTTAAACTAACTTAACATAACAACAGTAATCATCATGTTAATAGAATGTTAAATGTTTAAAAAATCATTAGCAGTATTTCTTTGTTTATGCACTTTTTCTTGTTATGCCTCAGAATCAGATATAAAGAGAAATTTTGGCAATTGGTCTTTAATAACCTCAACCAATAAATTAACGAATGAAATTAGGTATTTTGCGAAAACAGAAGATCCGAGTAATTCTCGTTACTTCTCATTCAATAATAAATATTACGCGTTCTTTTGTATGAAAGGTAAATTAACTGAATTGATTTATGTAAAAAATTTGATTACGCTTGATAGTAATAAAGTTAAATTAGATTTAAGAATTGATAAAGAAACACCGTTTCAAAGAAATGCAATTACTTTAGGCCCTAATTTTATAAATATGAATATAACAGCGAAAGAAATTGAACAATTAAAAGGTAAAAACTCAATTTTTATCAGAGCGAATGCACCTACCCAAACTATCGATATGGAATTTAGCCTAAAAGGTTTTGACGAGGCAATTCAGCCCCTTCTTGATGCGTGTAAGATTAAGCAAGCAAAGTTTAACGCCGAATAGGCGGTTTAAAAAGGGGCTACTAAATAAACGTTGATTTTATTAAATAAATTTCATGCCATTTACCAAAAACATTAAGGAGAATGGTATGAAAAATTTGTATTGTTTGGATTAATTGGGCTTATTTTATTAGGTTGTGGTAAAAAAGTAAGTGAGGAAATGCTTATCGGGAATTGGGATTGTAGCACAACCGAACAAAGGGTAAAATAGAAGAGTGGGGCGTTTCAAGACTATTCAACATCAATTGACTATGAAAATCAGTAATTACGTATTTAAAAGAAACGATGACTTTTTCGTAAAATGATCAGATAGTGATGAAAAATAAAGCAGGATTTTAAGAAATTGAGCGGAAGTTACAACAGTTTTTTAGGTGGCATGAGATTTGCTGGCTTATATATCAGACAATAAGTTTAAGATAATTTCTGGGTTAGTAATAACGCAAGATAAGCAAAGAAAATAATGAGAAAAGTAAAATATTAATGTACTGCACTAGAATAAAATAACTATAAAGCCTGAAAGGGCGTATTTTTTATCTAGTTTTATTTTATCAAACCCTCTAAGAGATTTTTTATTATCCGCTATCTTCATCATGAATGCGACCTGTAGTTGCTAAGATAACTCTTTTTGTTGTTTTGGATAAAAAAATCTAATCTTCGCTGTTAATAATGTAATACTCGCAGGACAATTCAATTTCAAAATCTTCGGGCGTTTAACGTATGTAAATTGGTCGTGTGTAGTTAATTGTTATCATGATTAGCGAAAGCGAATTTATTTGAGGTATTTTATATTGATTGTTTTTTTGGAGTGCAGTAGCTAAGTGAAATTTTGAGGAAAAGGTCACAAGAAGTGACAATGTATTCTAAGTTAATTCTAGGCAATTTATTTGATAAATTTAACTTTATGTTTTTCTGAATTGTAATTAATTGACTCATAGTGAAAGAAGATGGCGGAAGCGCAGAGATTCGAACTCTGGGAGGGTCGCCCCTCGCCGGTTTTCAAGACCGGTGCTTTCAACCGCTCAGCCACACTTCCGCAATGGCTGTGAATATTAAAGTAGACTTGCTTATTTGTAAATAGCTATTTTAAGTTTTTTTATCGTTTGCTTTAAATTTCACCAAATTTTATGGGAATTAAGCAATCAATGAGGTATTTGCCCGCAAAATTAGTGTTGGATTGTGATTAATTGGGTATAATACAACACACATTAAATAGCGTACTTTGAAAAATGTTAGAACAGATAGAAACCGATGATAAAGGTTATTTAAAAAATTGGCAGGATTGGACTGTTGATTTGGTTCCTGAGTTGGCAGCCAAAGAGGGCATCGAATTAACCGATGCACATTGGGAAGTGATTTTATTTGTTCGTGATTTTTACTTAGAATATAAAACCTCACCAGCTATACGCGCATTAGTCAAAGCGATGGAAAAAAAGTTTGGTGCAGAAAAGGGCAATAGCCGTTATTTGTATAAGTTATTTCCTGATGGCCCAGCTAAACAAGCGACTAAGCTTGCTGGCTTACCAAAACCCGTTAAATGTATATAGATAAAGGATAAGACTAAATTCATGAGAAGATGGAAGCTCCCTTTATTACTATTGGTTGTACTGGGTTATCTGCAATATTCTTTGTGGTATGGCAAAAATAACGTGTACGATTATCAAAATAATTTAGAAATATTAGTGAGCTTGCGTGCCGATAATGAAAAATTAAAGGCTCGTAACGAGCAGATGTTTGCTGAAATTAATGATTTACAACGTGGTCATGAAGCAATAGAGGAGCGTGCACGCAGTCATTTAGGCATGGTTAAACCTAATGAATATTTTTATCGAATTATAATTGATTCGGATACAAAAAAACGATAATGCATAATGTAAATAATCTCAATGATATCATCGCTATTGTGCCGGCAGCAGGAATTGGTTGCCGTATGAATAGTCAAACCCCCAAACAATATCTAGAAATCGGTTCAAAGACGATTTTAGAACATACGCTAAATAAATTATTAACGCATCCTCAAATAAAACAAGTTATTGTTGTGATCAGCCCAGAAGATAATATATTTAATACTCTTTCAATTGCCTTGCACGATAAGATTAAAGTCACTTTAGGTGGTAAAACTCGTGCTGATTCTGTGTTAGCAGGATTAAATTTATTGAATGATGAACAATGGGCTTTGGTTCATGATGCAGCAAGGCCTTGTGTTGAGCATGATGATATTACGCGCCTGATTGAAACGGTAATAAATAAAAATCAGGGTGGTATATTAGCCATTCGTGTTAGCGATACGATTAAGCGAGCGTATCAAGATAATGACACTGTTATTGATTATTCTGAAGATCGAACTTATCTATGGGGCGCTGCAACGCCTCAACTATTTAATGCTGGTGAATTAAAGTCATGTTTGCAACAAGCTTTAAATCACCATGTTACCATTACTGATGAGGCTTCGGCCATTGAATATTGTGGTGGGCATCCTTTATTAATTGAATGTCGTCGAGATAATATAAAAATAACGTGCCCTGAAGATTTAGCATTGGCTACTTTTTATTTAACTAATAACTAAGCAAGAAGATTGCAAATAGGTAAAAATATGAGAATAGGTCATGGATTTGATGTTCATAAGTTTGGTGGTGAGGGGCCAATAACCCTTGCGGGTGTAAAAATTCCTTATCAATATGGTCTTATAGCGCATTCTGATGGTGATGTTGTATTACATGCTATAACCGATGCCTTAATTGGTGCATTAGCATTAGGTGATATTGGTAAGCTGTTTCCTGACACTGATCCTAAATATAAAGGCATTGATAGTCGTATATTATTAAAAGAAGTGTACAGCTTAGTTCAAGCTAAAGGCTATGAACTTATAAATCTGGATACCACTATCATCGCACAAGAACCCAAAATGCGATCTCATATTGATCAAATGCGAGTTAATATAGCAGAAGATCTAAAAGTGCATTTTGATCAAATTAGTGTAAAAGCGACAACGACCGAGCAGTTAGGGTTTACTGGACGTAAAGAAGGTATTGCTTGCCAAGCGGTAGTGTTATTAAGTAAAAATCCCAAAGCAGATTAAATTTAAAAATAGGCAATACAAGTGTTAGCACAACTTAATTATTTATATGGAAAACCAACCACGACAGGGCAGTATAAACAGCAATACGAAGATTTTATGGTTACAGAAGATCTTGGATTTGATTTGACTGGCGATGGTGAACATGTTTTAGTTTTTTTGCAAAAACGTGATTGTAATACTATTTTTGTGGCTGAGCAGTTAGCTAAATATGTTGGTATTTCAGCAAAGCTTGTGAGTTATGCTGGATTAAAAGATCGTCAAGCGATAACTCAGCAATGGTTTAGCTTACATATGCCTGGTCAGCAAACGCCCGATTTTTCGGCATTTGATTTAGCCGGTTGCCAGATACTCAAAGTCACTCGGCATAATAAGAAATTAAAAATAGGTGCATTAAAGGGTAATTATTTTAAAATTACCTTAAGAAATTTAAATGCTCAATCTGAAATCGAATCTAAATTAGCGTTAATCAAGCAGCATGGTGTGCCTAATTATTTTGGCGAACAACGTTTTGGTCGTGGGGAAAATAATATTATCCAAGCCATAAAATGGGCCAGTGGCGAGATTTCGGTTAAAGATCGTAAAAAGCGTAGCTTTTATCTTTCTGCAGCACGTAGTGCGATTTTTAATGATATTGTCAGCCAACGAATAGCTCAAAATTTACATCAAATTGTGTTAGATGGCGATATATTACAACTCGCACAGCGTGGTAGCTGGTTTGTTGCACAAGAAGATGAACTCGATTTATTACAGCAGCGACTTGGAAATGGTGAAATTAATATTACTGCACCAATGGTGGGTGATTCACCACTTGGAACACGCTTTAAGGCACTTGATTTCGAGCAAAAATGTTTAGAAAGTTGGTCTGAATTTATTGATCTATTCAAAAAAGAGCGTGTCGAAACAGCAAGACGGTCAATATTGTTACGAGCAGAGCAACTTAATTGGCAATGGTTAGATGATAGCACTCTTGAGATCGATTTTTATTTGCCATCAGGTTGTTATGCAACAAGTGTGATACGTGAATTAATAATGGAAAATGAGTAGCCAAATGCAAAATCTAAAAATGCAATCCCTAATTAAATTCTTGCGTCAGCAAGGAATAAAAGACGAGTATGTTTTAGATGCTATCGCTTCAATTCCACGGGAACATTTTGTTGATGAAGCCCTTTCGCATCAAGCTTACGATAATCGTCCACTCCCAATAGGCAATGGCCAAACTATTTCTCAACCCTATATTGTAGCAAAGATGACGGAACTATTAAAATTAGAGCCTAATTCTAAAGTGCTTGAAATTGGGACTGGTTCTGGGTATCAAACCGCTGTTTTAGCAAAGTTAGTTGAGCATGTTTGTTCGGTGGAACGAATTAAAAGCCTACAGTGGAATACGAAACGTCGTTTAAAGCAACTTGATATTCACAACATTTCAACGCGTCATGGTGATGGCTGGTTAGGTTGGCCTGAGCGAGGGCCGTTTGATGGCATCATCGTTACCGCAGCTGCATCCGAAGTGCCACAAAGCTTGTTAGAACAATTGGCAGATAAAGGACGATTAGTTATTCCAGTTGGTAAAAATACACAGGCTCTACAATTAATTGAGCGTGATGGCAATAAATTTGTAGCCAAAAATATGGGCGAGGTGATATTTGTACCTTTAGTTAAAGGCGATATAGAATAATTTATGTTCATATCAAATAAAAAATAGAAAATAAAATATTTATTTTCTATTTTTATACTGAAACATAGTGTTTTCTGAAACTTTCTGACAAAATCTGGTATTTCTATTCTTCCTGTTCAGAACGTTTCCATTCACAAATTCCATAAATAGCATTAAACAGATAAATTAAGTACTGTGTTGCGATAATGATATTGTCGGTATAGATATTTAAACCAATCACCAGTACGTTTAATATGACCCATAAATACCAATTAAACGCATATCGCATCATTAGCAATAACTGAGCAACAATACCTAACCCAAAGATAAAACAGTTAGCCACGAGTTGATAGGTTGTATTGGTAGCACCAATTTCATTGGTTAAATAAATATTGAAAAAAGCAGCAGCAATAAGAAATATGAGTGTATATAAAAATGCGGTTTCATTGAGTGAACGAACTTTAACATTTTTATGATTATCAAGGTTTTTTTGCCAAGTAAATAGCCCATAGATATGTGAACAAAAATAGTAGAGGGGTGGCAGTCCCGCACCAATATTGCCACCAAGAACATTAGCACAACATTCTGCAACTACAGCAAACATACCCAATACATTGCCCATATTTTTACGTTTTGCTAATAAAATGACACAAAGTAGGCCACAAAAAGCGCCTATGTAAGAAGCTGTATAGCGTAAATTAAATTGCGTAAATGGATCGGTGTATAAGAATGCTAGCGTGACACATAATATACAAAAAAATGGATAAAATTTATTGCGTCCGATTGAAATGGTAAGATCGTTTAATTTATTCATCATTTATTACTCTTCATCGTTGATAAGTTGATTAACTAGTTCAATACAGCGTAAATATCGCGCCTCGTAATCAGGAGAATCTATTTGTATATAGTTAATATTGTTTTTTTCTAATAATGTTATCAATAATTGTTGAAAATCTTTGCGCTGTTTTGGACTGCCTAAATGGCGTAAACCATCGGCAACCCATGGTGTGTTATTGCCTAATAAAATAACCAAATCAAAACGATAATTATTGATCATCGCTTGTAAAAAGGGGTGTTCTTTGCCCTCATATTTTTTACAAAAAGCTTGAGTTGTGACAAAATCAGTATCAATAAACGAAACTTTATTGGCATGTTTTATCGCAAAATCAATATATTGAGCATGTCCTAGTGCAATTTTGTCATAGTCAGCATATTGTAAGGCGCGCTCATCACCGCCTAAGTGAGAAAATACATAATCGCGTCCATACTCCCACGCACTAGTGGTATTAAATACATTCGCTAGTTTATTCACTAACGTCGATTTACCACTAGACTCGCCACCTAAAATGGCGACGGTTCTGACAAAAAATGGTCTAACTTCAGTTGGGATGTACTGCCAGTTTTTCAGTGGTGCTTGGCGAATTTGAGTGCCACTGACTTGCATAAATTGTCGTTTTGGATCAATGAGCATTGTATCTAAATCAAATAAATCTTTATACATCTTAACATCTTGTGGTTCACTTGAGTAAACGCAATCTGGCTTGATACCTTTTTCTTGAAACAGTTTTTTAACTCGTTCACTCCACTCATGCCAACCATTAGGATAAGCAGGAATGCCGTCTTCTTCTAATAATTCAATATGGATATTTTTTTGATATTTAAAGGTTTGCAGTAGCCAGCGAATTCTATCATTGATCGTTGGCTGGCGAGACATCGCACTTTGTTCAAATAATGCCATATCACGAATAGTATCGGAACAAAGCACGACATACAGTTCATCAACTTGGCTAATTGCGCGTTGAATAAGATAGATATGCCCAGTATGTAAAGGATAAAATTTGCCAAAAATGATGCCTACTTTCTTATTTTTGGTGGATTCTTCGATTTGTAAATATTGGTGGAGCGATTGTAATTTTTGTGCGCTAGGATTTTTAATTTTATCGTTAATGAGTTGACTTAAGTAACCCTTAGTCATTTGGCAAGCATCGGCAACTGTCTGTAATGATATATTTTTTCGTTTTATTGCTTTTTTTAGATAACTGAAGCTATTCATAATAGTCTCCTTATTTGGTGTTTTTTATTTTAAACAAAATATAAATCATTTTTATTTATTGTTCAATATATTAAACATAAAATAATTTATTTTTATTTAGCTTCATTAAAATTTATAGCAATTAAGCTGAAAATAGTGAATACTCTTTTACTATTGATGATTTTAGGTATTGCATATTGCTATGCTTACTTATAATTTAAATAAATTCCAATAGTTAATATCTCAACTAGATTGAAAAGGAAATATGAAAATTCAAAAATTAGCTTTTTTCATTGCATTTGCCTCTAGCAGTGTCTTAGCAAACAATAATGTTACACTCAATAAAGTAACACTTTTTTTGCAAGGAGCTGAATTGCAGGGGCAATCAACGGTATTACTAAGTAAAGGGGAAAGTGAAATTTTATTGACTGGAATTGCCGATGGTGTCAAAGCTAATTCAATTAATGTGGGATTTGGTAATGATGCTAACGTGAAAGTATTATCAACGTCATTAAATGATAACTATGTTGGCGATAATAAACCAAGCGCAGATATTAAGTCTTTACTTGACGAGTTAAAGCAATTACAAGAAAAACATGATACCACCGAAATACAATTAAAAGCCGTATCTGAACAAGTTACCCTTTTACAGGGGAATCGCTTGGATCTGTTAGTTAAAAATGGAAATAACGATTTAAACGGAATGAAAAATGTGTTGGAATTTGTTAAAACAAATTTAGTCACAGCCTTAAATGAACAAAACAAGCTACAGAAAGAAGTCGATCAGATTAATGCACAAATCGCACAATGCCAAGATAAGATTGATAAACAAAAAGCGTTGACCAAGGGTTTAACCAATGCAATTACCGTAAAAGTTTATTCTGATAAAGACATTAGCTTGCCAGTGACTTTATCGTACGTCACCAATAAAGCGGGTTGGGCGCCTGTTTATGATGTGCGCGTTGCAGATATCAATTCTCCCTTACAACTCACTTATAAAGCAGATGTTTATCAAAATAGTGGTTTGGATTGGCAAAACGTGGATTTTAGTTTATCGACTTCTAATCCCAGTGATGGAATAACTGCTCCTGATTTAATGCCATGGTATATCGATCTGTATACTGCAAAAGGAGGATTCTTTTTTTCTAAGAGCGAAAAAGATGATGATGAAATAAGTGCAAACGCGTCAAGTACAGCGCATCCTGATGATAATGTATTCACTAAAACGTTAGGTATTAATACCCGCTTTGAGGTCAAATTGCCTTATACCATTAAATCCAATAGCCAAAGTAATATTCTTACTTTACAAAACAAAGAAGTGGAAGCGACATATCATTATATTGCTATTCCTAAATTAGATAGCAGTGTGTACTTACAAGCACAAATTGCTGATTGGGATCAACTTAACCTTTTACCAGGAAAGTCTACGGTATTTTTTAACGGTAATTATATTGGCGAAAGTTTTATTACTACTAAAGATCTAAAAGAGACACTCGATATCTCTTTAGGTAAAGATAACAATATTTTTATTTCACGTAATCGTAATATTAATGAAACATCAAAACCTTCGTTATTCGGCAATAATATTTCACAAAAATATGCTTATACCATTGATGTAAAAAATACCAAATCGCTACCCATTGATATTGTTGTTTATGATCAGCTACCTAATATTATCAATAAGGCAGTCGTACTTGATGAGGCTAAATATGATAGTGCAAACTATAATAAAGAAACCGGCCAATTAATGTGGCAGTTTAAGTTGAATCCAAATGAAAATAAAAAACTTAGTTTAAACTTTAAACTGACTTATCCAAAAGATAAAGTTAACGATATAATTGGATTATAAATGAGTAAATCACAGAAAATACAGTATGTTAAACGAATGGTTAAACCAATTTACACAAGACAATCAAATTAGTTTGCTAGATATTCATTTGGCAGCATTTTTAACGAATAAAGCAAAGTTAAATGACGATATTACGATTAAACGATTCAGTTTTTTAGTGATAACGCTAAGTAAAGAGGTAAGATCTGGTCATGTTTGCTTAGATCTTCGTTATTTAAAACAACCAACGATAGAAGCGCAGCTTTGGTTAGCCTTAGGCTCACCAAACGAGCAAGATTGGAAAAACGCACTTGAACAAGCACAAAATAGCCGAGTTGTGAGTGATGGAACAAATTTATCTCCGCTTATCCTTATTGAAAATAAACTCTATTTTCAAAGGATGTGGTTGGACGAGAAAAATGTTGCTCAATATTTCAATCACACAATCCTTAATAAAGAGTCAAATTGCGATGCTGATTTAAATACTATACTTAATCAGCTTTTTACCGATAATCACGCTGAAATTGATTGGCAAAAAGTGGCGGTTGCTGCGGCATTAACGCGTAAAATCGCGATTATTTCGGGCGGGCCTGGTACAGGTAAAACAACCACTGTCGCTAAAATTTTAGCCGGAATTTTGTTAACCACGCCCAATGCGCGAATTATTACGGCGGCTCCGACAGGGAAAGCCGCATCAAGGTTAACCGAATCATTGAGTCAAACAATTGAGCAACTCGCTTTTGCTTCACTCAATATAAAGGCGGAAGCGATAACTTTACACCGTTTATTAGGCGCAAAAGCAGATAATCGTTCATTCAAGCATGATAAAAATAATCCGTTGCATGTTGATGTATTAGTCATTGATGAAGCCTCAATGGTTGATTTAAATATGATGGCAAGAGTCATTGAAGCCTTACCCACTTCTGCACGTTTAATTTTGTTGGGTGATAAAGATCAGCTCTCATCGGTTGAAGCCGGTGCGGTATTTGGTGATCTTTGTACCTTTATTACGCATGGCTATAGTGAGTCACGAGCAAAAGAGCTAAGTCAATTAACTGGCTATGTTGTGCCTGCTTGCGAGCAAACAGCAACAATTACGGACAGTATTTGCCTATTACAAAAAAGTTATCGTTTTAACGAATCGTCTGGTATTGGATTGTTGGCTAATGCTGTTAAAGAGGGGCGATCAACTGTCGTTAAAAATTTATTAACCGATGAGTCATTGAGTGATATCCAATATCATGCACTTTCATCCCAACAAGCTTATGAAGATGTTTTACATGATAGTATTAATCACTATAAACATTATTTAAATTTTATTAAGCAATATGGCACTAATGATATTGCGGCAGTTTTAGCTAAATTTGCCGAATATCGCTTACTTTGTGCTGTAAGAGAAGGACATTTTGGCGTAGAGGGTTTAAACAAGCAAATTGAATTGCTATTATCCAAAAATAAATTGATTCGCTTGCAAAATAAAGAGGCTTGGTACGTTGGTCGGCCAATTATGATTTTACGCAATAGTACTTCATTAGGGCTGTACAATGGTGATATTGGCATTACATTAATGGCTGAAAAGAATAGCTCAAAATTACGTGTGTATTTCCCGTTTGCTGATGGATCTATTAAAGGATTTTCGCCATTTCGATTACCTGAGCATGAAACAGCTTACGCTATGACAATCCATAAATCGCAAGGTTCAGAATTCGATGATGTGAATATTATCTTACCAACTAGTTATTCACCGTTGCTTAACCGTTCTTTGCTTTATACAGCAATTACTCGCGCTAAAAAAAACGTGTCAATTTATGCGACTGAACCAATTTTATTGCAAGCAATTAAATCACAAACACCAAGGCATAGTGGTTTAGTTAGTTTATTACAGAATAATGATTAAGTAGATTTTCTAAATGTGCTAACACGAATGATTCTTTATAAAATGATGGATAATTCGAGGAAGAAATAATAAAACAGGGCGATAAGCCCTGTAATAATTAACTTAATGAATAATCTTAGCTAAAAAGTCTTTAGCACGATCTGATTGTGGATTAGTAAAGAACTGTTCTTTTGATGTATCTTCAATAATTTCACCTGCATCCATAAAGATAACACGGTGCGCCACTTTACGCGCAAAGCCCATTTCGTGAGTAACCACCATCATGGTCATGCCTTCATAAGCGAGCTCAACCATCACATCTAATACTTCATTTACCATTTCAGGATCAAGTGCTGAGGTTGGTTCGTCAAACAGCATGACAATAGGATCCATACATAACGCGCGAGCAATGGCAACTCGTTGCTGTTGACCGCCGGAAAGTTGTGCGGGGTATTTATCTGCATGAGCAAGTAAACCAACACGTTCTAAAAGATTAAGCGCTTTTTCGCGAGCTTCTTCGTCTGTTCGACCTAATACTTTAATTTGAGCAAGTGTCAGATTTTTTAAAATAGTTAAATGGGGAAACAGTTCAAAATGTTGAAACACCATCCCCACTTTAGAACGTAATTTAGCTAAATTAGTTGATTTACTGGTTATTTCTGTTCCATCAATAATAATTTTGCCTTCTTGAATAGGTTCTAAGGCATTGACTGTTTTTATCAAGGTTGATTTACCTGAACCTGAAGGACCACAAACGACCACAACTTCGCCTTTACCGACTCGAGTTGTGCAGTTTTTTAATACCTGAAATTGTCCATACCATTTTGATATATTTTCTAAGGAGATCATCGAGTAATCCTTTTCTTAAAATAATTAACTAGACGTGAAACGGTGAAGCAAATAACAAAATAAACTGCTCCTGTAAATAATACCATCTCAACGATTAAACCATCTCTATTACCCACAATATTAACCGCACGATAGAAGAAATCAGCTAAATTTAAGGTGTAAATAAGCGTCGTATCTTGGAATAAGATAATACCTTGTGTTAATAATAATGGTGTCATAATACGAAATGCTTGTGGTAAAACCACCATTCGTAATGCCTGACCTTTAGTCATACCGAGTGCTAGTGATGCACTGATTTGACCTTTAGATACACTTTGAATACCAGCTCGAATAATTTCCGAATAGTAAGCCGCTTCAAACAAAGCAAAAGCGATTAATGCCGACACAAAACGTATATCTGTTGTGGGTGGAAGATTTAAAATCCTTTCTAATAGTTGAGGCACAAGCAAATAAAACCAGAGCAAAACCATCATTAATGGAATTGAACGGAATATATTTACATAGCATGAAGCAAACCAATGTAGTACTTTAATAGATGAAAGTCGCATAATGGCAAGTAGCGTTCCCCAAACGATACCAAAAATTACAGCGGTAATGGTTATCTCTAAGGTTAATAGCATACCACGCATGATATAAGGTAAATTAGGCAGGATTTGACCCCATTCTAAATCGATCATGATTTACCTCCTAATACGCCAGGAAGTCGCACTTTTTTCTCAATATATTGCATGGCAAACATGATAGCGACATTGATAATTACATATCCAAATGTAATAGCAATGAATGATTCATAAGGTTGGCCTGCATGTTCAAGCAATTGGTTTGCTTGTTTTGTTAATTCAATATAACCAACAGTCGAGGCAACAGCCGAGTTTTTAACCATATTTAATATTTCAGATGTTAATGGTGGTAAAACACGTCGATAAGCATTAGGTAATAAAATATATAAATAGGTTTGTTTTAAGGTTAGTCCTAATGCAATTCCGGCACTTTTTTGGCCAGCAGGAATTGACTGAATAGCTGCTCTCACTTGTTCACAAATACGCGCACCCGTAAATAATCCTAATCCTATAGTAGACATTAATAAAGTAAATACTATAGGATCAAGATCATATAACCAAATGCGGATAGATTCAGGTACCAGTGCGGGTACAACTTCAACCCAAAAGAATAAATGAATGATTAGCGGTATATTCCTAAAAACTTCAACATAACATGCACCTAAGCTAGATAAAAAACGGTTAGGTAATGTTCTTAGTACACCAAATAACGAACCCACAAAAAAGGCAACCGTTCCTGATGTAATAACTAGCAATATGGTCATTTGGAAACCTAGCCATAACCAGCCCAGATACGTAGTATCACCAAATGGTGCTGGTTGCAGAAAAATCCCCCAATTCCAACTTGTTGTCATAAATACTCCAACATGTAAAAGATATTTTGTAAATAGTACTAAATAAGATGACAGACGTAGTTACCTACGCCCTTTGGGAAAAATATCAGTGTATTAGTCTAATGCTTTATCATTAGGATGAGCGAAAAGCTCTTTCATCTCAGGAGACATATCAAAGTTCATATTTAACCCTTTTGGTGGAATAGGTTCTTTAAACCAACGGTTATATGACTTTTCGGCGACACCTGATATTTGTGCATCAGCGATTGTTTTATCGACTAAAGCTTTAAATTGCGGATCTTGTTTACGTAACATACAACCATAAGCTTCATAAGATAATGGTTTACCCACAATTTCCCATTGTTCAGGTTTTTTCGCTTTTGAGCGTTCACCTGCTAACAACGCATCATCGATAAGAAATGCTGCTGCTCGTCCACTTTCAAGTGTGCGGAATGCATCACCATGATCCTTGGTCGCAATAATACGAATATTTAACCCTTTTTCTGTATTGTTTTTGTTGAGCATAACTTCTGATGTCGTGCCTGAAGTTACCACAACACTTTTGCCTTTTAGATCATCAATATCAATAATTTTGCTATCGGCTTTAACTAAAAAGCGTGTACCAACAATAAAGATCGTATTTGAAAAATCAACTTGCTGTTGGCGTGATAGATTATTAGTGGTTGAACCACATTCAAAATCGTACGAACCATTTTGTAATAGTGGAATACGATTTTGAGATGTAAGCGGTAAATATTTAACTTGCAAGTTAGGCATATTTAACTCTTTTTTTACCGCATCAATAATAAGATCTGAGTAATCTTGAGAATAACCCACAACTTTTTGGTTATCGCCATAATATGAGAACGGGACAGATGATTCTCTGTGTCCTACGACAATCACACCATTTTCTTTTACTTTAGCTAGCGTACCAGTTAGTTCATCGGCAAATGCGGCACTACTCAATAGACCTAACATTGCAAATGATAACACGAGTTTGGTTAATTTTGTCTTTCTGTTCATACTCATCTCCTACTGTTTAGTTTGTATCATATTAAATAATTTTAATATTTTTACAAAGGGCGTATATTATAACTTATTTTTTAGCATAAAAGTACTTTTTACTGTTTATTTATCTATCATTGGAGCTAGATGTAACCAATAAGTAACGCAATATTACGATGATTGATCACAACAATAACTAGTTAAATCCAATTATATTTAAGCAATAATTATGCCAGTATCGTAAATTATGAACGTCTTTTTATAAAAAGTGAGATAAACATTAATGCCATGATAGTAAAATAAGGCCAATTTCCCCATCTTGCATAAGGCGTTAGACCTGTTGTGGGTGATACAGTTGCTGATAAAACTGCTGTTTTAAATTGTGATAACTGTTTAACAATATTGCCATGTGGATCGATAATTGCGGTAATGCCAGTGTTAGTGCTACGGATTAAAGGCCTACCAAATTCTAATGCTCTAGCCTGTGCCATTTGTAGATGTTGTTTAGGGCCAATGCTATCACCAAACCAAGCATCATTTGAAACAGTAAGTAAAAAATCGGTATCATGGGCAAAGTTTTGCCACATTAAATTAGATAAAATTACTTCATAACAAATGGCTGGGGTAAATTTAAAGCCTTTTATTTGTAATTGAGGCTGTTTTACATCGCCAGATTTCATTGATGACATGGGTATATTGAGCAATTCAGTAATCGGTTTAAGTATTGATTCTAGCGGTGTAAACTCTCCAAAAGGCACTAAATGGTGTTTTTGATAACGGTTGGTTGTTGGATATTGATATGGCTCTTTTTCACCTAATACTAATAAAGTATTGTAGAGTTCCCCATTAGCTTGAAACCCATCTTTACCAAAGCGGTAATCAATAATACCTACAGCGATTTCAGAATCATGGGCTCTGGCTTCGTTATCCATATATTTTAAAAAAGATTGCTGATTTATTTCATAATCGGTAATACTGGCTTCTGACCATATGATAATTTTATCTTTTTCGAAGTTGTCTTGAGTCAGTTTGATATAGGTTTGTAACGTATTATTGAGTTGCTCTTTTGTCCAACGAATTGACTGTGAAATATTTCCTTGAATTAAAGCAAAATTAGCCGCACGAGTGTTATCTATCGTAGTCCAATTAATATTATTGAATGAAACTGGTGCAAAAAAGATCGTAAACAGTGCGACAATTGCACCAAGCGCGTGCTGTTTTGGTGTTTTGCTGGTTATTGTCTTTATACAATAAATGAATAGTCCACACAAAATAGTTAACAATAAATTAACGCCATCTATCCCCAATACAGGGAAATAGCCCTTTAACGGGCTATCAATCTGGCTATAACCGAGTTGCAACCAAGCAAATCCGGTTAAAAGATAACCGCGCAAGAACTCGGTTAATTGCCAAAGCATAGGAGCTAGAAGCACAAGTTGTTTAAATGAAAATTGTCCAGCAAAACTATTTGCCATTCTTAACAGAAAAGCAAATAGCATCGGGTAAAGCGACAAATATACAATTAAAAGGCCTAAAACGATAATGGCAACCAGAGCAGGTAACTCGCCATACTGTTGAATACTAATATAAACCCAGTGTATCCCTGCCATAAAATAGCCAATGCCCCAACTTAATCCAAGTAACATGGCTTGTTTTTTCGTTTTATCGGCAATAAGCCATAAAAGCCCCGCAAACGAGATAAAAGCTAAAGGCCAAATATGAAATGGGGCATAACTAAAAACCGCTATACCACCTAAAATTAGGCTTAATAAGATTTGTTTAAACATTTTCAGGTAGCTCTAAATTAGGCACAGTTGCTCCATCAGGAATAGTCACATGCAATTGGATTATTCGCCTTCGGTCAACAATGGTGACCTTAAATTGATAACCGTCAATGGTAATGCTTTCACCACGTAAAGGCAATCGTCCAAAATGTTGCATCACCAGCCCACCAATGGTGTCCATTTCGTCATCACTAAAATCAGTGGAAAAAATTTCATTAAAATCTTCAACTGGTGTAAGCGCTCTTACCGTATAAACTGAAGGCGTTAAGCGGCGTATATCGCGATCTTCTACCTCATCATATTCATCTTCAATATCACCAACAATAAGCTCTAAAATATCTTCGATAGTCACAAGCCCCGACACACCACCAAACTCGTCGATAGCCATCGCCATATGATAACGTTGCATACGAAACTCTTTTAACATATGATCGACACGTTTACTTTCTGGTACGACAACGGTTGGTCTAAGGATTTTTTTGAGATCGAAATTATCAACGCCTTGGCGAATAAAAATCAAAAGATCTTTAGCTAATAAAATGCCTTCTATATGATCTCTATCTTCACTGATGACAGGATAACGTGAGTGGCCATGTTCAGAAATAATATCAAGACATTCATCAAGCGAATAATTATCTTTAATCGTCACAATTTGAGAGCGGGGAATCATAATATCGCGAACGCGTTGCTCTGCTATATCCATTACGCCTTCAATCATATCAAGGGTATCTGGATCGATAAGTTCGTTTTCTTCAGCTTCGCGAATCACCTCGATAAGTTCTTCTTTATCTTTTGGCTCTGAATTAAATAACTGACTTAACCATAATGCAAACCCTTTTTTAGGTCTCCGGTGATTATCATCACTCATTTGCTCTTTTCCTTTCTTGCTTTGTTTTTAATATAACTTATTTTATATGCTTGTTTAGTTAGCTAAATTGACATTTAACTAAACGGTTAATGGTATATTTTATTCATTAATGGGCTGATAAGGATCTTCAAATCCCAATTGCTGCATAATCTCAATTTCAATATTTTCCATTTCTTCGGCCTCGTCGTCAAGGATATGATCATAGCCTAATAGATGCAAACACCCATGCACAATCATATGTGCCCAGTGCGAAGTTAATGATTTATGTTGTTGTTTGGCTTCGGCTGCGACAACTTGTTTACAAATAATGAGATCGCCCAATAAAGGAACATCAATCTTAATGGGTGATTCAAAGGGGAAAGATAAAACATTGGTGGGTTTATCTTTATGACGATAGGTATTATTTAATTGCTGGCTTTCTTGTTCATCAACAATACGGATAGTGAGTTCGGCATTATCCATAAATTGAGGTAGAATAACATTTAACCACTGCAAAATTTGCGCTTCGGTTGGTAAATTTAGGGTATCTTCTGTAGCAATTTGCAAATCTAAAATAATGGCGCTCATTTTATTACCTTAATTATTCACGATGATAAGGATGATTAGTGGTTAAACTCCATGCACGGTAAAGACTTTCAGCCACAATGACTCGTACTAAAGGATGGGGAAGCGTAAGTGGCGACAGCGACCAACTCTGCTGTGCTGCCGCTTTGCAAGCAGCAGATAAACCTTCAGGCCCGCCGATTAATAAACTCACATCACGTCCGTCTACTTTCCAGCGTTCTAACTGCTCAGCTAAATTATGCGTTGTGTATGGTTTACCCGGTATATCAAGTGTCACAATGCGATTGCTTTTACCGCAAGCATTTAACATCAATTCGCCCTCTTTATCTAAAATTCGGGCAATATCAGCATTTTTAGTGCGCTTACCTGCGGGGATTTCAACTAGTTCTAAAGGCATATCTTTAGGAAACCGTGACTGATAATCATCAAAAGCAGTCGTAACCCAGTTTGGCATTTTATTGCCAACAGCTATAAGCTGTATCTTCACGCCATTAACTCCAAAGCTTCTCAAGTTCGTAAAGCTGACGGCTTTCTTCTTGCATGATATGCACAATCACTGAATCCATATCAACCACGACCCAATCCGCATCACTTTGCCCTTCGCTACCTAACACCAAATGGCCCTGTTTTTTAGCTTCATCAAGCAAATGCCCCGCAATAGACGAAACATGACGGTTTGAAGTACCCGTACAAATAATCATATAATCGGTAATGCTTGATTTACCGCGGACATCAAGGGTAACAATGTCTTTGCCTTTTAGATCATCAATCTTATCAATAATAAAATCTTGTAACGACTGCTGCAAAATAATCTCTCTTTTATTAATTTATGAAACATAAGGCTCCATTATAGCATATATTTCAAAAATAACGGTGGAGTTAATGTTTGACAGGAAGTTTTTTGTCAAGAAAAACATTGAGCTAATGTATCCGTTTTCACCAAAAAGGTTGAAAAAATTCAAAGATGGAATGCAATATCATAAATTTACCAATTGGGCAAAATCAGATGGTATAGCCATAAATTATATCACAATCCAGATATTCAATATAAAAATGGTTAAATGGTAAGATTTAACCGTACATATCTTACATAATTAAGAATTCGTTAAGATTTGTTAAATACCGAAAGTAAGGTTAAAAATTAGCCAATCAAACTCAAAAAAAAAATAATCTCTCATTTGTTTATTTTTTTTAAAATTGATATTTAACAATATGTTAATGTTGTTTTTGTTACTATAAAGTTTGTTTTTAACAATATAGGTCATTATAATAAATTAAAATTTATATGGTTAGTAATTGACTGCTATTCGATAATAATTTATACTGCGTAAACTTTCAGATAAGAAAGTAAATTATTTTTAAAAAAATTGTAAGAAATGTAAGAAATTTTAAAGGAGAAAATTATGATGAACTTATCAGTAATCAATACTAAAGTAAGAACTTTTTTAGGTAAATTCGCTAAAACTGAAGAAGGTGTAACTGCGATCGAATACGCGATTGTTGCAGCGGGTGTTGCAGTAGTAGTTATGGCTGTTTTCGCTTCAGGCGGTCCAGTTGAACAAATGCTTAAAACTATATTTGAATCATTAAAAACTAAAGTTGGAGCTATCGTTGGCGGTATTGGCGGTAAATAACTCTTAAATAGCGAAGGTTGTATCTATAAGAATGTTTCTTATGATGTTCGATAGTTACGTAATTCCTTAGCATTTGTAGTTTGAAAATAACGTATTACCGTTATTTTCTAAGGTGAAAGCTGTTAGAAGCAGAAAGCAACTAGCAGCTTTTAACTGCCTTTAGATAGTAGAGTATGAAATAACCAGCATGGATAATAAAGAATTTAAATTTTCTAGTGAGTGGGGTAAAGTACGCGAATTAGTATTTCAGGTCCTTAATCTTGATTTAATTGAACATTTAAAAAATGAACCCAACCAAATCCTACGTGAAGTCCAAACTGCAATCAGAGAAATCAATAGTTCTGGAGCTGCCTATATTTCCGCAGACGAGTTAAATGTATTGGCAAGTATGATTTGTGATGAAATTGTCGGTTATGGTCCAATTGATTCTTTGATGAAAGATGAAACAGTCAATGATATTTTAATAAATGGACCTTATAGCATTTATGTTGAACGAGGCGGTATTCTTAGTAAAACGGATAAGTTTTTTATTAGTGATCGCCAGTTACTTGATATTGCAAGACGTTTAGTTAATAAAGTTGGTAAAAATTTAGATGAGGCACACCCTTTAGTCGACTCCCGCATGCCTGATGGTAGCCGTCTTAACGTTGTTATTCCACCGATTGCCATTGATGGTGTCTCAATGTCCATTCGTAAATTTGGTACAGGTCGTAGAACATTTCATGATTTAATTCATTCTGGCTCGTTAGATGAAAACATGGCAAATTTTTTAGTTATTGCTGCACGTTGTCGAATGAATATTATTGTTTCGGGGGGAACAGGTTCAGGAAAAACAACAATGCTTAATGCTTTGTCTGGATTCATTGGTGAACATGAACGTACTATTACACTTGAAGATGCCGCAGAATTAAAACTCCAGCAGGATCATGTGGTTAGAATGGAGACGAAAGTAGGAGGCGATGATGGTCGAGGAAAAATTACCATGCGCGATCTATTGGTTAACGCATTGCGAATGAGACCTGATCGGATTATCTTAGGCGAATGCCGTGGTGAAGAGGCGTTTGAGATGCTTCAGGCCATGAATACTGGGCACAGTGGTTCAATGTCAACATTACATGCCAATACTGCTAAAGATGCGTTATCCCGTCTAGAAAGCATGATTATTATGGCTCAGTCTGAATTACCTATTTCGGCAATTAAACGTTATATTAGTTCTTCCATTAATTTTATTATTCAAGTTTCTCGCCTTCCCGATGGACAACGTAAAGTAATGAGTATCACTGAAGTTCTTGGAATAGAGACCGACAATATTGTTACCCATGATGTGTTTAAATTTAAAATTAATGATGAGAAAAAAGAGGGGAGCAAGATTCAAGGTGAATTCATCTGTAATGGACTAGTAAAACGGTCAGCTCTTTATGAAAGTGCTCAATATTATGAAATGTCTGAGGTATTGGAAAAACTAATGTTAAATGCAGTGGGAATTAAAGCATGATTTTAATCCTTTCAGTTGTACTTATATTTGTTGCTCTCGTAAATATTTTGGTATTACTTCGTCGTAAAGAGCGTTTGCAGATTTTTTATAATGTCGAAGTTAAAAAGGTATCACTAACTAGTTTGGTTGAAGACCAACTTACCCAAAAAAAACAATCTTTTGGTGATCAAATTAGCTCTAATTTTATAATTACGATCAAATCTTATTATAATCTCCTAATAATGGGGCAATCTAAAGTGCGATTGCTCGTTTATGTTTTTATAGGTATTGTTGCAGGTATAATATTCAATCAACAGTACATCAATTTTGATAATTATATTGCAATTCCGCTTAGTGCTGTCGTTACAATTGTTATAATACTCTTTATTAAAAAAAAGAAACTAACAAAAGAATTTTACGAAACGTTTCCCGAAGTATTAAATATTATTACGGGTGCAGTCTCATCTGGTAATGCAATAACAACAAGCTTTAAAGAATGCGGAAATACTGTTGACGGCATTGTTGGTAAAACAATGAAAGAGGTTGATAGCAGAATAGAAATCGGTGAAAACATTGAAAGTGTCTTGTTAAACTCTTATCTACGCCTTCCTTTTCCAGAGTATTATTTTTTTATTTTAACGGTAATGGTTAATATTGATAGTGGTGGAGAATTAAAAGAGATTCTTAGTCGATTAACAAAGATGCTCACAAACAATCGTATTCTAACTAAAACTAGAGATGGTAAAACAGCAGAATTAAGAATGACGATGACAATTCTGGGTTGTATGCCTTTTGGCTTCTTGTTAATGCTTAAATTAATCTCACCTACGCACTATGAGAACTTGGTTGATACAACAGTTGGTAACTATCTTTTGTACTATGTCGTAGGTAGCGTAGTTATTGGTTACCTTATTATCAAAGGTATGATTAATAAGATTATTTAAATTATGAATAGTTTACTGTATATATTATTTTCAATTATTTTAATCTACTTTGGTTGTAGAGAGTTGCGTAATTTATATTGTTTTTATCAAAGAAAAGAAAAAATTAGCTCAATCTTCTATGATGAAAATAATGAAAAGAAAGTGTTTAAGAAGAATCTGAACGAAAAAAATCTTGCTTTTGAAAAGATTATTGCTAAAAACAGTATTAGCCTAGAATTTATACGTCGTTTTCAAGAAAAAAATAGCTGGAAGTTGTATGCCGTTATTGTCGTATTTTCATTCTTTTATCTTGTTAATCAAATCTTTTCGTTTATTGTAGTTAATTCAAATATTCTACTGATTTTTTTGCTTATAATTATTATTATGGTTATTTTCTTGCCAGATTGGGTTGTAAGAAGACAAACAATAAAACGGATCAAGAGAATTTCACAGGATTTACCATTAATCATTGATATGATGGCGATTATGATTAAATCGGGTATGACAATCGAAAATAGTTTTAAGTATTTAAGCATAAGAGTAAAAGTGATCAATAAAGATGTGTCAGTAATCTTAGAAAGAGCCTGTTTAATGATGGATGTCAATGGTATTGAATCCGCTGTTGAATTAATTCAACGAGATGTACCATGTAAGGAAATCAGAATGTTTTGTATTACATTAAAAAGAAGTATTAGTTATGGCAACTCAATTTATGATGCTTTATTAGATTTATCAACTGAAATTCGAGAAATGCAAAAATTAACAATAGAAGAAAAAATTGCTGCTCTTGCGGCCAAAATGACTATACCGATGATGATATTTTTCCTATTACCTGTACTAATCATCGTCGTGGGACCTGTTATCATGAATATTATGTCAACATTAGGTAAGTTGAAGGGATAAAAGATAATGAACTATTTTTCAATATGCTGTAAGCCAAAAAGGTTAATGAAACCAAAAATTATTGTTGTATGCTCAATTTTGTTTTTTGCTACTGGGTGTCAAAATAGTACTTTAAGATACGATTTAGATGAGCAACAAAAAATTTATATACATGAAACCACGAAGAACTATGGTGGTTTAATTGAGATTTATAAGCAACGCTTACAACGCACAGACAGTGAAGATACAAGGCATAAACTTGCTCAGATCTACTATCTTTCTAATGATTTTGATGCAGTAAAAAGAGTTTTAAAACCTGTTTTAAGGGAAACTAAAAATGATAGTATTTTGGTTTTATATGGTCATGTTGAATCTAGGCTTGGTCATAATGATATAGCATTAGAATATTTAAATAAGGCAATTGCAATCAATCAAAAAAATGGTGAAGCATATAACGTAAAAGGTATAGTTTTGCTTAAAAAACGACAATATGATGCTGCGCGCTATTCGTTTAATCTAGCCAGAGAAAACTTCTATGATGAGAATAAAGTCACTAATAATTTAGCAATGCTATCAATTTTGAATAAAGAATACAATGAAGCTTATAAGCATCTAAATATCTTATATACTAAAGGATATCGTGACCAAACTATTCTTCATAACTTACTTTATACATTAGTTAAATTAAATAAAATGCAACTAGCTAAGTCTTTTTGTATAGGGCATAGATTATCTAATGATCCAGACATCCTAATTCAAGAATTAAGACAGATTGAACCTGTTGATGCCATAAAATTTAATGAGAGTATACCAGCACAGAGCGAGAATCAAAAGCAATATACCCTTGAAAATACAATATCACAGCAAGTGTCTAAAGTAAAAAACATTAAACCAGAAAAAGGAAATAAATTAGACGTTGGTACAAAATTATCAAATATGGCTAAACTAGAACCAAGCACAGAGCCAAAACAAACTACTCTATCTGTAACAAGCTCAGGGGCAGTCACCAATACTGCTGTTTCTAAAAACAATAATAAAATAAGTAAAACAACGATTGAAGAAAAAATTTTAGCAGTTCGTTCTGGAGAGCATAAAAAATTTAGTCGTATTACTTTTGAAACTACAAATCAATTGAGTAAAAATCAATACGTAATTGAGAAAATTTCTCCCACTGAATTTAAATTAACAATTTA
>NZ_LZGR01000058.1:0-3897 GCF_001690255.1 Gilliamella sp. App2-1 | reverse complement strand
GCACTGCGTTCACTTGCGGCAGCGCCTAAGCCACCCACTAGGGCAGAGTTGCCTTGCAGCTGCGCAACCACCCCGCCCAAGATGGCATGGCTGACCGTGTTGGCAATGTGGTCTGTTTCCCATTTGCCGGTTTCAGGGTTGTAATGCTCGGTTTGTTTTTTTATGGCACTGGCAATTTTTGGTGCCAGTGCCCCTGCAACCGCCCCTGTCATGTCGCCACTGATGATGCCGTTGATAAGATTGACCGCCATGTCAATGCCTTGACGGGTTTCACTGCCCATCGCCGACATGCCTTGATTCATCGCTTCTTTGTAAGCATCTTCGTAGACTTTTTGTTACTGCTCGTCGTTTAAGAAGGTACCTTTGTCAGTTGCTTTTAATTTGGTGTTGTTGCCAACCTTGATGTCAAAGCCCTTGGCTAACGCTAAAAAAACAAAAAATTTAATTAAATCAACGATCTTTCTGAATTATTTTTTGTAAGTAAAAATAGTGAATTAATGCATTTTCTATGTTTTGAATAGAGGGAGATATGGCATAATAAGCAATACAACAGGTAGCCATTATTTAATACAATGGTACATAAAAATAATAATGGCTAAAGTGCATACTAAGCAAAAATTGGCAATTAAAAAATTAATTATAGAATTGAGTGGCAGAATTAACTGTCACTTTTAATAACGAATACATTAATATAGGCTAGGATTGTCGGGTTATGTTTGAGCTACTACAATTTATGCAGTAACAAGATCCTGTTTTGCTTCATTTAAAATATTAACAAATTCATCAAGTGGGAATTTTGGTTTTACCTGCTCTGCTAGTATTCTGGAATCAAAGAAAAACTCTATTTCTATATTAGAAATGCCTTTGTCTTTATTTAATTGGCAAAGCATTTGTCCTTTGTAAGATATTTCAATAGTTATTTCTTCATACTTATTATCACTAAAAAAATCAATTTCAAAATCAGTATTCATAATTAGTCATTCCCTTATTAGTTATTTCTTTTTTGGATCTAAAAAACCAGAAAAAGAACCATCAGCATTATAGCGGATTCCTTGCCCGTTAGGTAACCTATATTCAACGCCACCACGAGATAATTCTGTTCTAATCGTATTAGGATTCTCTAATACCTCCTTAACAAATTTACTAGCTGCCGCATTCTTTTGAGTAACATAACCTTTCAATGCTTCAAATGTTCCGCCTTGTCTACCCGCATGTTTCTCCCAAGCTCTAGCCGCCTCAGATAATCCTTGAGCATTTACTGGCTTATTGGCAGAGTTAACTAATTTATTGATGTTTAAATTATTACCAACTTGTCCTGTCGCACTCGCCCCCTTTCCAGCTTTAGTTTTAGGTGGAACAATATCATCAATTTTATTAACAACCTTTCCGGCGTTTCCTGCTAATTTTGATGGTACTAATATACTGGTTAGAATTGAAGCCACTTCTTCTAGTGATCGTTGCTCTCCCTTTTGCGCTTTAGCAAAAACATCACGAACATGATCCCACGTATCACCATTGATTAATGAAGTCATTGCGTCTGATGCAGTTTTATTAGCTTTCCCTAAATCATCGAGTGCAGTATCGCAATAAGATGCCCCCATGGTACAACTTCCTAATGCAAGTATAGCATCTAATGCTGTATCTGCAGCGCCAGCACCAAAATCAACCATATCACCATATGACATCATTATCCCATTAAGAATTTGAGATGCTGTATTTTCACCAATTTTTTCTCTAATTTCTGTTTTCCAGTATTCAACACTGTTTTTATGTTTTTCACGAAACCTATCACCAAGTAACGAATTATTCTCAACCGCATTTTTCCCCGCAGCAACCCCGGTATTGATATCTTGAATATCACCACCGGCAGCGGCTATTGCAAGGCCTGTCGCGAGCTGTGATAGTGCACTGATTTGTTGTCTTTCTTCCTGGCTTAGGTCTTTGATGTCTTTATCAGGGTAAAGGATACCTGCAATAGCATCCGCACTGCGTTCACTTGCGGCAGCACCTAAGCCGCCCACTAGGGCAGAGTTGCCTTGTAGCTCGGCTACCACCGCGCCGAGTATGGCATGACTGACCGTGTTGGCGACTAAGTGGTGCTAAGCCAAAATTAGCAATTAAAAAATTAATTACAGGATTTAGTGACAGTATTAACTGCCACTTTTTAATAACGAATACTCTAACATAAGCTAGGATTATCGGGTTGGGGGTTTGGGTTGGGGTTTGAGCTACTATATTTCAGGATAGATACCTAATTCAATAACTTTAATTTCCCTACATACTACTCGAATATTATAATCTCCCCAAACATTGATAACATTAAAAAAATCATTTTCTGAATAATTATCACATAACCCAAAATGATTCAATTCATTTGAATTGAGTGTGCGATAATTATGGTTAATTTCATATACATTTCCATTATCACCTATGTCTTCATCTTGATTGGACACTGACATAAAAATAATAATAATACACTCAATTTGTATAATTTTATCTAAAGCAATAGCTTTAATTTTTACTTGATTATTAGCTATATTTAGTTCATCTATCCAACTAATTGATAATTTAGTTAAATCTAACATAGATTATACTCCTTATTTAATATTGAGCGTCTCAGTTGGATGTTGATTATGAAGTACATCCCTTGGGATCTCCCTACCATTTGCATCCAACCGTTGCCCTTTATTGATTCTAGCGCCATTTGGTCCATATTTTGGAGCTGGTGTCCTGACTGTTCGACCGCTGTTCCAATTAATTGTAATCTCAGATCCATCTTTAGCAACAAACCTTTGATAACCTGCAGGACTAATTGATTTTTCTTCAAATCCATACTTTTCTAAAATTTTTCTTGCTTGTTCTGGTGATTTACCATCCAAATTAGGTAGTTCAGACGAAGCTCCATTACCTCCAACACCTTTTTTATCGCTATTACGAGATGATTCTTTTGGAGATTTATCATCGTCATCATTAGGCGGTAATCCAGAAGCCCCTCCTGCTGAACTACTTCCAACTCCTGTTAACGTATTATTATCTTTATTACTATCTTTCTCTTTTAGGTAATCATTATAATAACGCTCATAAGTTTTTAGTACTGCATCTTCAAGGAATCCATCTCCCATTGGATCGACTAACGCAAGTTCAATTAGTCTTCGTTGTTCCAAATTTAAACTTTCTAAAAACGCTTTTGATTCCGCTGCGGTAAGACCTTCAGCCATTAAAACATCTACCACATTAATACTGACTGATGCACCAATTTCACTTGGGCGTACTAGATACCACGCAGCTCTAGCTAAATTATTATTCTCAACCGCATTCTTCCCTGCAGCAACGCCAGTATTGATATCTTGGATATCACCACCGGCCGCGGCGGTAGCTAGGCCAGTCGCGAGTTGAGTTAGGGCGCTGATTTGTTGTCTTTCTTCTTGGCTTAGGTCTTTGATGTCTTTATCGGGGTAAAGGATACCTGCAATAACTTCTGCACTGCGTTCACTTGCGGCAGCGCCTAAGCCACCCACTAGGGCGGAGTTGCCTTGCAGCTGCGCAACCACCCCGCCCAAGATGGCATGGCTGACCGTGTTGGCAATGTGGTCTGTTTCCCATTTGCCGGTTTCAGGGTTGTAATGCTCGGTTTGTTTTTTTATGGCACTGGCAATTTTTGGTGCCAGTGCCCCTGCAACCGCCCCTGTCATGTCGCCGCTGATGATGCCGTTAATCAGGTTGACCGCCATGTCAATGCCTTGACGGGTTTCACTGCCCATCGCCGACATACCTTGATTCATCGCTTCTTTGTAGGCGTCTTCGTAGATTTTTTGTTGCTGTTCGTCAGTTAAGACCGTTTTATTGTTTTTCGCCTTTTCTTGCTCTTTGTTTAAAGCCTCTTTCGCTTTTGAGGTG
>NZ_LZGR01000057.1:0-46861 GCF_001690255.1 Gilliamella sp. App2-1 | reverse complement strand
AGCACGAAGGTTAGCTAATCCTGGTCGGACATCAGGAGGTTAGTGCAATGGCAAAAGCTAGCTTGACTGCGAGAGTGACGGCTCGAGCAGGTACGAAAGTAGGTCATAGTGATCCGGTGGTTCTGAATGGAAGGGCCATCGCTCAACGGATAAAAGGTACTCCGGGGATAACAGGCTGATACCGCCCAAGAGTTCATATCGACGGCGGTGTTTGGCACCTCGATGTCGGCTCATCACATCCTGGGGCTGAAGTAGGTCCCAAGGGTACGGCTGTTCGCCGTTTAAAGTGGTACGCGAGCTGGGTTTAGAACGTCGTGAGACAGTTCGGTCCCTATCTGCCATGGGCGTAGGAAAATTGAGAGGGTTTGCTTCTAGTACGAGAGGACCGAAGTGAACGCACCGCTGGTGTTCGGGTTGTGATGCCAATTGCATTGCCCGGTAGCTACGTGCGGAATAGATAAGTGCTGAAAGCATCTAAGTACGAAACTAGCCTCGAGATGAGTTTTCCCTGAAGAGATTCAGTAAGGTCCGTTTGAGACTAAGACGTAGATAGGTCAGGTGTGTAAGTGTAGTGATACATTGAGCTAACTGATACTAATGAACCGAGAGTCTTAACCTTACAACTCGGAGTTGTTTTGGGGTTACGCGAGAGTTTTTAATATTCTAGGTTGACTGAGGTTGATTAAAGAATGATAAAGCAGTTTGTTCTGGATTGAGATATTGATGGTGAAGAGGTATAATATTTTATTATAGCATCATTGATGTAGAAGAAGAGAAGACAGGATATGTCTGGCGGTAATAGCGCGGTGGTCCCACCTGACCCCATGCCGAACTCAGAAGTGAAACGCCGTAGTGCCGATGGTAGTGTGGGTATTACCCATGTGAGAGTAGGGTGCCGCCAGACTTTTAAATTTAGAGAGAGCCCAGCAGTGATGCTGGGCTTTTTTGCTTTTGGCATTTTTTTATTGACAAGATCCTTATCTTGCATCATTTTAGGCATAGCCATATTATGGCTGCAATGCTATTATGGCTGCAATGCGATATTATTTAAGGAATAAATTATGCTAAAGTCAATAGATCCAACTACTACCCATTCTTGGAAATCCCTTCAAGCTAGTTATCAAAAAAATAAAGATAAAACCATTGCTCAACTTTTAAAAGAGGAGCCTAACCGAGTTGAAAAACTGAGTATTCCTTTTGAAGATGAGTTTTTGGTTGATTTATCAAAAAATAGAGTAACACAAGAAACGCTAGAATTACTGTATAAACTTGCTGATGAATGTGATTTAACTGGTGCGATTAATGCTATGTATAGTGGTGAAAAAATCAATCGTACAGAAAATCGGGCAGTATTACATGTTGCGTTACGTAATTTATCAAATACCCCAATTTATGTTGAAGGTAAGAATGTGATGGATGATGTTAATGCTGTCTTAGCTAAGATGGAATCATTCAGTAAAAAAATCATTAGTGGCGAATGGAAAGGTTACACAGGTAAAGCAATTACTGATGTTGTTAATATTGGGATTGGCGGTTCAGATCTGGGTCCTCATATGATTACCGAAGCGCTACGTCCTTACAAAAATCATTTAAATATGCATTTTGTTTCAAATGTTGACGGTACACATATTGTTGAAGCTGTTAAAGGTTTAAATCCTGAAACCACTTTATTTTTAGTGGCGTCTAAAACCTTTACTACACAAGAAACCATGACTAATGCACAAACGGCACGATCATGGTTACTTGATGCGGCAAAAGACGATAAAGCGGTTGCTTTGCACTTTGTTGCACTATCAACTAATGCAAAGGAAGTTGAAAAGTTTGGTATTGATACCGCCAATATGTTTGAATTTTGGGATTGGGTTGGTGGACGTTATTCATCTTGGTCTGCCATTGGTTTATCGATTGTGTTATCAATCGGTTTTGATAATTTCAAACAATTTCTAGCTGGTGGGCATGCTATGGATAAACACTTCCAAAGTGCGCCAATTGATAAAAATATCCCAACTTTACTGGCGTTAATTGGTATTTGGTACAACAATTTTTGTGGTGCAGAAACCGAGGCGATTTTACCTTATGATCAATATATGCACCGTTTTGCGGCTTATTTCCAACAAGGTAATATGGAGTCAAATGGTAAGAGTGTCGATCGAAGTGGCAATAAAACACCTTATACTACCGGCCCAATTATTTGGGGCGAACCGGGAACTAATGGTCAACATGCGTTTTATCAATTAATTCATCAAGGAACTAAACTTATTCCTTGTGATTTTATTGCTCCAGCAATTAGCCATAATCCAGTTGGTGATCATCATCCGAAATTGTTATCTAACTTTTTTGCACAAACCGAAGCTTTAGCTTTTGGTAAAACAAAAGAGCAAGTTAAACAAGAATTTATTGCTGCTGGTAAAAAACTTGACGAAGTAAACTCTGTGGTACCATTTAAAGTCTTTGATGGCAATAAGCCAACTAATTCAATATTAGTGAAAAAAATCACCCCTTATACCCTTGGTGCGTTAGTTGCCATGTATGAGCATAAGATTTTTACCCAAGGGATTATTTTAAATATCTTTAGTTTTGATCAATGGGGTGTTGAGCTTGGTAAGCAATTAGCTGGACGTATTTTATCTGAATTATCAGATAATAAACCAGTAAGTTCTCATGATGATTCAACTAATAACTTAATTAACCAATACAAAAAGTGGCGTTAAGTAGTCTTAAAAAATAGATATGTTTTAACCTAAAAAACCTTCAGCCAAAACTGAAGGTTTTTTTATAATAATGAAATAATTATTTTTTTACACGCATTATTGCAGTTTTACCTGCTTCGACAGAGCCAGATAATTTAGTTAACTCTATTACGGTTTCCATATTAGAAATAACTACAGGTGTTAATACAGATTTGGCTTTGCTTTCAAGTAGCGGTAGATCGATTTCAATAATGGTATCGCCTACTTTTACTTGTTGACCTTCTTCAGCAATTCGAGTGAAACCTTCACCTTTTAATTCTACAGTATCAATTCCGAAATGAACAAAAAGTTCAATACCTTCATCTGATTCTATAGCAAAAGCGTGGTTGGTTTCGAAGATTTTGCCAATTTTACCACTTAATGGTGCAACAATTTTATTGCCAGAAGGTTTAATTGCTACTCCATCACCAACGATTTTTTCAGCAAAAACCACATCTGGTACATCTTCGATTTTGACAATTTCGCCACTTAAGGGTGCAATAATTTCGATGCTGTTTTTATTATCATCAGATACTAATTGCTTAATTTTATCGAATAGACCCATCATTGTCTCCTAACAAATTTGCTTTTCAGCAGTATAATTTTCAATTAAATCCATAATTTCTTTTGATGTTGCTTTTTCTAGCGCAGTATTAGCAAATTTTTTCGCTTCTTCATAATTAGTGTTGCGAATTAATTTTTTAATTTTAGGAATGGATACTGCACTCATGCTAAATTCATCAAGTCCCATGCCAAGCAATAAGATTGTGGCTCTTTCATCACCTGCAAGTTCACCACACATACCTGTCCATTTTCCTTCTTTATGAGAAGCATCTATAACATTCTTAATCAACGTTAACACTGAAGGTGAAAATGGATTATAAAGGTGTGAAATAAGTTCATTACCACGATCAACAGCAAGCGTATATTGTGTTAAGTCATTGGTTCCGATACTAAAGAAATCTACTTCTTTGGCTAAGTGATGTGCAATGACGGCTGCTGCAGGTGTTTCAATCATTACACCGATTTCAATATTTTTATCAAACGCTTTACCTTCGGCATTTAATTGTTCTTTAAGACTATTGATTTCAGATTTTAATGTACGAATTTCTTCCACAGAAATAATCATTGGGAACATAATGCGTAATTTACCAAATGCTGACGCTCGTAGAATTGCGCGTAATTGTGCATGAAGAACTTCTTTACGATCTAAACAGATACGAATTGCACGCCAGCCTAAAAATGGGTTTTCTTCTTTTGGTAAATGCATATAAGGCACATCTTTATCACCACCGATATCCATAGTACGGACAATTACGGATAAACCATTGGTTGATTCGGCCACTTCTTTATAAGCTTTAAATTGTTCTTCTTCATCAGGATAAGCTTCACGATCCATAAATAAGAACTCCGTACGGTATAGACCAACACCTTCATAACCGTTACGTTCAGCACCTGCAATATCTCGCACTGTACCAATATTGCCACAAATTTCTACTTGGTGACCATCAAGCGTTACAGCCGGTAGATCTTTCAATTTAGCTAGTTCTTCTTTGTCGCTAATATATTTAGCTTGAACTTGTTTTAACTTTTCTTGAGTGGTGTGATCTGGATTGATATAAATAGCATTATTTATAGCATCTAAAATAACAAAATCACCTTGCTTGATCTCTTGGGTGGCATTAGATGTTCCTACAATAGCTGGAATTTCTAAAGAACGAGCCATAATGGAAGTATGCGATGTACGCCCACCAGCATCAGTAATAAAACCTAATACCATCTCTAAGTTTAGCTGAGCTGTTTCAGAAGGTGTTAAGTCAGTTGCAACTAAGATACATGGTTGAGTAATAGCGCTCAAGTCAACAATTTCAATACCTAAAATATTCTTGAGTAAACGTTTACCGATATCACGAATATCTGCTGCACGTTCTTTTAGATATTCATCATCTAGATTTTCAAGTTCTTTAGCTTGAGTTTCAAAGACAGATTGAACAGCGGCATCAGCGGTTGAATGTTTACTTTGAATACGAGAAATAACTTCTTGTTCAAGATCCTCATCTTCAAGAAGCATAATATGACCTTCAAAAATAGCCGCTTTATCTTCACCTAATGTGGTTTTTGCTCGTTCCATAATAGCATGTAGTTGTTTGCTTGATTTTTCTCGAGCTTCCTTAAAGCGCTCTATTTCAGCGTCAATCTTGTTATCAAGAATTTGCCTATTACTAATAACAATAGGCTCTTCTTTTAATAATAGCGCTTTAGCAAAAGCGATACCTGGGGAAACAAGTGTACCTGATACCATAACATTTAATCCTTATTCAATTTTAAAACCGTTCATAGCTAATTGGGAGTTATTATTCCAACTCAGGAATTAATTTTACTAAATGGGCAACTGCTTCTTTTTCGTCTTCACCTTCGGCAGAAATAGTAATAGTTGTGCCTTGTGATAAGCCTAATGTTTGTAATTTAAATAGACTTTTAGCACTAGCACTTTTGCCATTAGATGTGACAGTGATTTCTGCATTAAAGTTTTTTGCTTCTTTCACAAATTGCGCAGCAGGGCGGGTATGAAGACCGTTAGATGCAGTAATAGTTACATCTTGTTTGTACATATTATTTTACTCCCAAAAATATTGTTATTTCAGTGACCAATATAAATAAAAACCGCCTGAAAGGCTAGTAAGATTTCATAGATCTTTTATATTAAGTCAATCGTATTAGTTATAATTTATAAAGATAGCTATATTTTATTAGTATCGGTAGATACGAGTGACTTTATCACTGCATTTTTTAAATTCTACCTGTCCATGGATTCCATGTTTTATATTTTCAAAAACGATTTCTTCACTACCTTCAAGTTGTGATGCGCGGATCTCTTCTCTGCAGAAAGTTTCAAATCGTTGTAGTTCTTGTGCACTAGTACCTAATGTATAATTTTTAGGTAAATCTTTGCTGGTTACATTGGTATGTATTTTATCTTGCACATCAAGGATAATTACGCCTTTATTCGATAAAAACGAGCTACAGGAGGTTAATGAGAATGTTAATCCTGCAAGAAATAATAGTTGCAGAGACAATTGCATAATAAATCCAACAATATTCAAAATAATTCCTTTATAAAGCACAGTAACCTGTTTATTATTTATAATTATATACAAATTATATACTAATAATTGAAGAAAGTGCAGAGTACATTTTTTCGTGATGTAACAAGATTAGGGGAATTTTATGTCAGATACTATTAATTACGACGAATTTAATCGTTTACTAATCCAGAATAAAATAGGTATTACCGCAGCCGAATTGCATGGTTTTCTTTCAGGTATATTAGCTGGAGGTAATTATGATGAAAGCTGGCGGCCATTGGTTGAAGATATGTTAAATAATGGTGAAAAAATGCCAGCATCATTAGATGAGAAAATTAGTCAACTTTATACGATTATTAAGCAACAGTTCTTTGATGAAGATTTTAGCTTTCAATTATTAATCAGTGACAAAGATTTATATTCACAGCTTGATGATTTAGTCGGCTGGATAAATCATTTCTTACTTGGTATTGGTCTTGTACAACCTAAAATTAATTATATCAAAGGCGATGTGGGCGAAGCGATTTATGACCTACGGCAAATTGTTAAACTGGGTTATGATGAAACTGAAGATCAACAAGAGCTTGGTTTTGCTTTTGAAGAGATTAAAGAGTATGTTCGCATCACTTCTATGCTATGTTTTGATGAATTTAATGAGTCAGATATCATCCCAACAATCCATTAATAATTATACATTTTCAAGGTCATTACAATGATAAACACTGATATCAAAACAGAACTTTTTGCACGTCGAGAAAGATTATTAGCGCAAATGGTGCCAAATAGTATTGCGCTTTTTTTTGCAGCTCCTGAAACCGCGCGTAGTAATGACACCCATTATCCATATCGGCAAAATAGCGATTTTTGGTATTTTACGCTTTTTGCCGAGCCAGAAGCCGTTTTTGCTGTGGTGAAACAAAATGATAATACGCCTAGATATGTATTATTTAATCGTAAAAAAGATGCACTTGCAGAAACATGGACTGGTTACCGTTTAGGTCAACAAGCCGCATTAGGCGCAATTTGGGTTGATAAGGCGCATCCCTTTGATGAGATAGAAACAATATTACCCGATTTATTAAATGGCAAAACGGCGATTTATCATGCCGATCAACAGTATGCCTATGCCGATAAAATTGTTGATAGTGCCATGCGTATTTTACGACAAGGTAGCCGAATGAATCTTTCTGCCCCCAACAGCATGATTGATTGGCGACCGATAGTCCATGAAATGCGTATGTTTAAATCAGATTTTGAAATCAAAATTTTACGCCAAGCTTGTGAAATTAGTGCGCAAGCCCATGTTAGAGCGATGCAAAAGTGTAAACCATTAATGTTTGAATACCAACTAGAAGCTGAAATCTTACACGAATTTGCTTGGCATGGAGCACGCTTTCCATCTTATAACACTATTGTTGGCGGCGGTAATAATGGTTGTATTTTACATTATGAAAATAATAGTGAGCAGCTAAAGGATGGAGATTTAGTTTTGATTGATGCTGGGTGTGAATACCAATACTATGCAGGTGATATTACTCGCACTTTTCCTGTTAATGGTCAATTTAGCCAAGCTCAACGTGAGATTTATGACATAGTGTTAGCAGCGCAATATCAAGCGATTCAATTATTTAAGCCCGGTACATCAATCATGGAAGTGAATAATCATGTGGTCAGAACGATGGTAGCAGGTTTAATTAAATTAGGCATTATGCATGGTGATGTGGAAACGTTAATTGCCAATAAAGATTACACTGCATTTTATATGCATGGTTTAGGACATTGGCTAGGCATAGATGTGCATGATGTTGGTAGTGGTCGAGATCGTATTTTAGCGCCAGGGATGGTATTAACCGTTGAACCCGGACTCTATATTAATCAAGACGCAGATGTACCTGCACAATATAAAGGCATTGGTATTCGGATTGAAGATAATATCTTAATTACTGAGACAGGAAATGACGTGTTGACGAGTAATGTACCTAAAGATCCGTATCAAATTGAACAATTGATGGCAAACACACTTACTCATTAGTTACGCTATTGCTGTAATTTCTTAAACAGAAGTTATGGCTCTTTTGTTGTTGTCTATATCTCTCGTTATTAATTCAAACTAATTGATTTATTGCGGTTAAAAATAATTTTTATTTTCAGGTCTTTTGCCGCAATTGGCTTATATTTCCATGTTTTCATGGCATTAATCACGGAACGATTAAAAATATTATTAGGTTTTGCTTCTATAATCCGAATATTTTCAACTCGTCCATCACTGTTTACATCAAATAGCGCGACTACATAACCCTCCAAGCGCATATCTAGCGCTCGGCGTGGGTATTCAGGTTGGTTGCGCCGAATTGGCAAAGGATTACCAGAATATTGACGATTATCTGAAATCTGCGGTGCTACAGCAGTGTTAGCAACCTTGTCGCTAATAACTTCTTGTCTAACTTGTTGACGTGATGCTTTTTGAGCAGGAGGACGCTTTTTCTTTTGTTTTGGTTCTTTTTTGACGACAACTTCCTTTTTGGGCTCAATAATAGGCTTATCGAGGATTTTTTCGAGAATAGGTTCAGGCTGTTCTTCTTTAACAACTTTAGGCTCAATAACAGGTTTAATGGGAAGTTCTTCGATTAGTTTGTTATCAATCTGTTCGCTATTTTCCACGCCTGGAATTTCGGGGGTATTTTCTACTAATGATTGTTTTGGTGCAGCTAATTGTGAGATATCGACCATAATAGCTTTAATCGAATTATCACCTGCATCAACAACAATGTTTTTAGCAAACAAGGCGGAACTAAAGAGCAGTGCAAATAAGACAAGATGCGACAGTACAGATACCGATGTACATGCATAGGCATTTATAGGTTGTTTTTTCGTCGGACACAAAGGGACCTTGGTATCATCTATGTCTATATCAAAGTTAATCTTCATAATAATAATCATTTTTAACTTAAGGTCAGCATTCTAAATGAAAATGCTTATCATTTGTAGTGTTTTTTGAAATATGATAGATGACACCTTGTTGCTTCATGATATTTATCAGATAATAGAAAGTAAATATCTGTTATTTATAATGGTTAGGCTGATGAATACTGCGTCAATGAATCAAATACTCGATCTTGTTAAAGAAGATTTAATCAAAGTGAATCAAGCAATACAAGCAGAACTGAGTTCTGATGTGGCTTTGATCAATCAGTTAGGCAATTACATCATTAGTAGTGGTGGAAAGCGCATACGCCCAGTAATCGCGTTGTTAATTGCCAAAGCACTTAACTATCAAGGCGATAAACATATTATTACCGCGGCTTTTATTGAATTTATTCATACAGCAACCTTATTGCATGATGATGTTGTTGATGAGTCAGATTTACGCCGTGGCAAATCAACCGCCAATGCACTTTTTGGCAATGCCGCTAGTGTACTGGTTGGCGATTATATCTATACTCGCTCTTTTCAAATGATGGTGCGTACTGAATCTTTTAAAGTATTGACGATTATGTCGGCGGCAACCAATGTGATTGCTGAAGGTGAGGTACAACAGTTAATTAATTGTAACGATCCCGATATCACTAAAGAACAATATTTAGAAGTGATTTATCGCAAAACGGCTCGTTTATTCGAGGCAACTTCGCATTCGGCTGCGGTGCTAGCTGGTGCAAATAAAGAGCAAGAGTTGGCTTTACAGGAATATGGCAAATATCTAGGCACAGCCTTTCAAATCATTGATGATTTACTGGATTATAGCGCCGATAGTAATGAAAAATTAGGTAAAAATTTAGGGGACGATCTGAATGAAGGTAAACCCACTTTACCGCTTTTACATGCAATGCACCACACTAAAAATGCCCAAGATGCAGCATTAATTCGTCAAGCAATAGAGCAAGGTAATGGTCGACAATTGTTAGATCGCATTTTAAACATCATGGACGAATGTGGTTCGCTAGATTTTACGTTACAAACCGCTCAAAAAGAAGCGCAAAAAGCATTTGACGTTATTGCCATTTTACCTGATTCGCCTTATAAACAAGCGTTACAAGATCTTGCCTTATTGTCAGTAAAAAGAGAAAACTAACTTACCAATGAGCCAATAAATCAATAAAACCATGCGTTTTTTATACTAAAACGCATGGTTTCCTGAAACTTCTTGTCATGAGTTTTATATACAATAACTTCAAACTTCAATTAAGGTAATTATTTATGCTAAAAAGGTCTTGGCCTGTTTTGTTAATTTTTATTTCGATGATTTCGGTTCAAGGCAGTGCGTCTATAGCCAAATATCTATTTCCTGTGTTAGGGCCAGAGGGGATGACAGCTTGGCGATTATTTTTTTCGGCAATTATGTTAGTGTTAATCTTCAAACCGTGGCGCAAAGCAATGACAAAACAAGCACTGAAATACATATCTTTATATGGTATTTCAATTGGTTGCATGAATTTAGCGTTTTATAACGCAATCGCCAGAATTCCGCTTGGTATTGCTGTTGCCATTGAACTGACAGGGCCTATTATGGTGGCGATGTGCGCTTCACGGAAAGTGCTTGATTTTATTTGGTTAAGTGTTGCAATTATGGGGCTGGCTATGCTTTTACCTCTAACTCAAGCGTCAAGTAATTTAGATCCAATGGGTATTTTATTTGCGCTATTAGCGGGAAGTGGCTGGGCATGTTATATTTTATTTGGTCGCAAAGCGAGTGCTATTTATGGCTCAGCAAGTGTAGCGATTGGGTCGGGCATTGCTTCGTGCTTTTTATTTCCTATCGGCATCTGGCAAACTGGCAGTGCCCTGTTTTCGTTGGAGTTGCTACCACTGATTTTTGTGGTTTCGTTATTAGCATCGGCCATTCCTTATGGTTTGGATATGATTGCACTTCCCAAATTACCCGCGCAAACATTTAGTACATTAATGAGTTTGTCACCTGTTTTTGCCGCACTTTCTGGATTTATTGTTTTGCATGAACAATTAACCCACTATCAGTGGATAGCCATTGTGTTTATTATTATATCATCGATAGGTACAGTACTTACAATGAGCAGGCCAACAAAGGTTAAATCGATTAAACCAAGCAATTAAATTTGTCAATGGCAAGTATTATCGCGCTGTTTATAAGCGCGATATTTTTGCGGAAAAGTGATAGTGGTAGTTTGCTATCACTGATTTTCGTTGAAACAAGCGTTTGTAATGACTTAACGAGGCGGGAATCCCATACCGCCACCCATTAACCCTTTCATTTGGCGCATCATCTTCATCATGCCACCGCCTTTCATTTTCTTCATCATCTTTTGCATATCTTCAAACTGTTTTAAGAGTTTGTTAACATCTTGCACTTGGGTACCAGAACCGTTTGCAATACGGCGTTTGCGTGAACCTTTAATGATTTCAGGATTAGCGCGTTCTTTTAATGTCATTGAGCCAATGATAGCTTCCATTTTGATGGTGATTTTATCATCCATCTGCGCTTTGATATGATCAGGAAGTTGACCCACACCGGGTAATTTAGCTAGCAGAGTACCCATTCCGCCCATATTACGCATCTGCTTGAGTTGATCTTGAAAGTCATTAAAATCGAACTTATCGCCTTTTTTCAGTTTTTTGGCGATTTTCTCTGCTTTTTCGCGATCGACATTATGTTGTAATTCTTCAATCAAAGATAGCACATCACCCATACCTAAGATGCGCGAAGCAATACGATCTGGATAAAACGGCTCTAAAGCGTCAGTTTTTTCACCCATCCCTAAGAATTTTATCGGCTTACCGGTAATATGACGAATGGATAGCGCCGCACCACCACGCGCATCACCATCAACTTTGGTTAAAATTACACCGGTAAGTGGCAAAGCATCGTTGAAAGCTTTAGCCGTATTGGCTGCATCTTGCCCAGTCATGGCGTCAACCACAAATAATGTCTCAATTGGATTAATGGCTTGATGCAGTGCTTTGATTTCATCCATCATGGCGTTATCAACATGCAAACGACCCGCAGTATCGACAATAAGTACATCAAAGAATTGCAATTTTGCATGAGAAATAGCTTTATTTACAATACTGACCGGTTTTTCAGTAATATCAGATGGAAAGAACTCAACATCAATCGCTTTAGCCAGTGTTTCCAACTGTTTAATTGCAGCGGGTCGATAAACGTCGGCAGAAACCACGAGTACTTTCTTTTTCTGTTTTTCTTTTAGGAATTTAGCCAGTTTAGCAACGCTAGTTGTTTTACCGGCACCTTGTAACCCTGCCATTAACATAACAGCAGGTGGTTGGGTTGCCAAATTGAGCGAACTATTGACTTCACCCATTGCGCTTGTAAGTTCATCTTGAACTATTTTGATAAATTCTTGTCCCGGTGTTAGGCTCTTGCTGACGTCTAATCCAACGGCTTTTTCTTTAACTTGATTAATAAATTCACGAACCACTGGCAGGGCAACATCAGCTTCGAGTAATGCCATACGCACATCGCGCAACGCATCTTTAATATTGTCTTCAGATAGTCGCCCACGACCACTGATATTGCGGAATGTCTGTGATAAACGGTCGGTTAAATTTTCGAACATATTAACTCTCGTAATAAATAAAAAATTGTCATTATCATATCAGAAAATTTCAATAAGTCCCACGATCATAATTTTGCGCCAACTTGACAGCAAATTGCGATCCTGTTGAAATGAGGACAAACAAGAAGCGAATACCTTAACCATTTTAGTTATTAAAAAGCAGGGTAGATTATAAATAAGGAGAACATCGAGTATGGCAAAAGTAATTAGTACTGACAAAGCACCAGCCGCTATTGGGCCTTATGTTCAGGCGGTCGATTTAGGTAATATGTTATTTGCCTCAGGACAAATCCCACTAGATGCCGCTACAGGTGAAATGCCTAGTTGTGTGAAAGAACAAGCCAAACAAAGTTTAGCCAATGTTAAAGCGATTGTCACTGCGGCAGGTTATCAAGTCAGTAATATCGTAAAAACAACTATTTTTTTAGCTGATATGAATGATTTTGCTGCGGTAAATGCGGTATACGAAGCATTTTTCACTGAAAATAATGCCTCTTTCCCTGCTCGCTCTTGCGTGCAAGTTGCCCGAATTCCTAAAGATGCTAAAGTCGAAATTGAAGTCATTGCGGCTAAATAAATTTGCTTACCTGATTAGCACCAAAAGGTGCTAATTTTTGTCAAAAAGTTTCAGGAAACCATACGGTTTAGTGTAAAAAAGCGGGTTAAAACACGTTATATTTTTAGTTATCTCATCTATTACTTTTTACTATCAAAAATACAGCCATTTTCTAACCAAAGATCAAATTAATTATTTATTGTTAAACTGCTATTTAATGATTGATTGCCAATAAAGTTGGTGCAATAATCTACAAATATTTATTGTTGTTTTTTGTGCCAATTGGATTGTGAACATGTTTGAAAAAGTAGAATCGTATGCAGGGGATCCCATTTTATCGTTAGTCGCTGAGTTTATGAATGATAGCCGAGATAATAAAACGAATTTAAGTATTGGTTATTATTATGATGAAAACAGCGTCGTTCCCCAATTGCAATGTATAAAAACTGCTCGTGATGATATTTATCATCTCAATCAAGGTGCACAGCTGTATTTGCCAATGAGTGGTTTGCCAGCGTATTGCCAATCAATTCAGTCTCTATTATTTGGTGCAGATCATTCGGCTTATAAAGATAAACGTATCGCAACGATACAAACGTTAGGTGGTTCAGGTGCTCTTAAAATAGGGGCTGATTTTTTATTTCGCTATTTCCCAAAATCTGAAGTATGGGTCAGCGATCCAACATGGGAAAATCATATCGCTATTTTTAGCGGTGCCGGGTTTAAGGTAAACAAATATCCCTATTTTGATGAGCAAACTTGTGGCGTAAAATTTGAAGCAATGCTTGAAACATTAAATCAACTACCTGCTAAAAGCATTGTGTTACTTCATCCTTGCTGCCATAACCCAACCGGTGCAGATTTAACACATACGCAGTGGGATAAAGTGATTGAGGTGTTAAAGGCCCGTGATCTTATTCCATTTATGGATATTGCTTATCAAGGTTTTGGCGAAAGTATTGATGATGATGCCTATGCGATTCGAAAAATGGCAGAGACAGGCTTGTGTGGATTTGTTAGTAACTCATTTTCGAAAACATTTTCACTCTATGGTGAACGTGTTGGCGGATTATCTGTTTTATGTGATAACAGTCAAGCCGCTGGTCGCGTATTAGGGCAGTTACAAGCTACTGTTCGCCAAAATTATTCAAGTCCATCAGCTTATGGTGCGCAGTTAGTTAGTTATGTATTAAATCATCCAGAGCTTAAAGCGCAATGGTTTAAAGAAGTCGAATCAATGAGAAATCGCATTGTAACCATGCGATCAATTCTGGTTGAATTATTAAAAAAAGCTGTACCTGATCGTAATTTTGATTATTTGGTTAAACAGCGAGGCATGTTCAGTTATACCGGTTTTAATAAAGAGCAAGTTACACAATTGAAAGATAATTTTGCTGTTTATTTGGTGGGCAGCGGAAGGATGTGTGTAGCGGGTTTAAATCACCATAATATCGATCGTGTGGCAGAAGCATTTGCTACATTAAAATAAACATGTTACTAAAAGGAGTATATTTTATGTTCCATAAAGTGTTAATGTTAATATTAGGTATAGTAATGGCAACTTTAGTTGTTGGATGTAACACCGTTAAAGGTGTTGGTCAAGATGTTGAATCTGGCGGAAAGGCCATTTCACATACTGCCGAAAAAGTGAGTGATAAATTGTAACTAAGGATATATATGTCTAGCAATATTTTCGCTTTTTAACTATTTTTAGAGTAAAAATGTTACGTATTTTGTCTATAGTGATATTGTTCTTACTTACTGGGTGCGGTTCGTTAAACTTTCGAACGGCACCTTTAACGCTGGAAAATTGCCAGTATTCAAACCTATCAGGTCTTGAATTCTTATTAAATAAACTCCCCTCAAATATAAAAAATTATCAACATATTTATATTGCCCAAAGCCGAGAAAGCAAACTTTTACCAAGTCATTATGCCGGAATAAAAGGTAAATTAACTGATCAAATTTTGGTACGAGATTATCCCAAAGAAACATTTTGGCGAGCTCCAAATTTGTTCGAAAGGGCTTCTTTATATGATGATGGATACGATGACCTTTATATCAGTAAAGCTCAAAAAGAAGCGCGTGACCGTAAAGCCAAATTCGTAGTAAGACAAGCCGTGTTACAGAATTGCCAAATCGTTTATATCGCTATTGATTCTTTAGCCAAAGATAGGGATAATTCCTTACTAATTCAATCTAGTGATTTATCAATTATTAAACAGGCACAAAAATCACCAAGGCAAAAGAACTTAAAGGATTAAGCGATTGGTTAATTTTTTTCGGTATTGATTTAATTATAAATATTATTGGCGTTATTTTTCTTATTTTTTATGCATTAAATATGATTGTATTTAGTGGCATATGGTCACAATTACCTGATCCTCATTAGAACTTTACCTAGCTAATTTTAGTTGTTTTTTTAATGAAATCGGACTAACGAATTTAATTTTGCTTTTAAACGTCTATATCATATATCTATATTTTACTAAAAATTATAAATTTGCTATTTTTTTTATTACATTTAAAATCAGTGATATTGTTTTCATGCTATTAAATATATATTTAAACCTTTTAATATTGCAATTTGAATTTAATTTTTCTGATATCAGATGTATTGGTAGAGTAATCATTTCTAACTGTATTTGGATCCCTTATGTGTTAAAGTCAGTGCGAGTCAAAAATACATTTGTTAATGGTTGCTGTAGTGAAGGTAGTTGTAGCGCTATTATTAATTAATTTGTTTTAAGGAAATAAAATGACATCAAATTTAGAAAGTTCAGCTAGTGGGAAAGTCAAAAAAGCGGTTATCCCTGTTGCCGGTTTAGGGACGCGCATGTTACCAGCAACTAAAGCTATTCCAAAAGAAATGCTTCCGGTTGTTGACATGCCACTTATTCAATATGTGGTTAAAGAGTGTATTGCCGCAGGAATAACTGAAATTATTTTTGTTACACACTCATCAAAAAATTCAATTGAAAACCATTTTGATACCAGTTTTGAATTAGAAGCCATGTTAGAAGCCAGAGTTAAGCGTCAGTTATTGCAAGAAGTAAAATGCATTTTACCTAAGCATGTAACAATAACCAGCATCCGTCAAGGTTTAGCTCAAGGACTTGGTCATGCGGTATTATGTGCTTATCCATTGGTGGGTGATGAACCCTTTGCTGTCGTTTTGCCCGATGTGATTATTGATGAATATGAAAGTGATCTTACCAAAGATAATCTAGCGGCTATGATCAACAATTATCATGAAACCAAACATAGCCAAATCATGGTAGAGCCAGTGCAAAAAGAATTAGTGTCTTCTTATGGTATTGTTGATTGTCGTGGTGAGGCTCTATCAGCAGGTAATATTGCACAAATGTATAGTGTTGTTGAAAAGCCATCAATTGAAGAAGCGCCATCAAACCAATCGGTAGTTGGACGCTATGTATTATCTGAAAAGATTTGGCCTTTACTTGCCAAAACACCATTAGGTGCTGGTGGTGAAATTCAATTGACCGATGCAATTGCCATGCTACTTGAAGAAGATAGTGTTGATGCTTATTGCATAAAAGGCCGTAGCCACGACTGTGGTAATAAACTCGGTTATGTGCAAACCTTTGTTCAATACGCAATACGTCACAAAAGTTTAGGTAAAGATGTTAAAGCGTGGTTAAAGACGCTTTAGTTTTATATAACATCAAACAATATTAAAAAGACGCAGTTTGCGTCTTTTTTCATTCTTAAATTTGAATATTTTATTAATATCAATTTTACCTTTAAAAAGGTATGCAATTTTCGCGTATATTTTGTAGCTCCTTGGGACTATCTTCATAATAGTCTATTTTGGATATTTCAATGCGCTTTCCATCGTATTCAATACAATTGAATACGAGGGGATGCCGATAATAACCAAAAAATCGAGGTGTAACTTCAGTAATTTTGATGTTTTTTGGCTGTTGAGGTACTGGTTGACTAGCAAAAAAAGCATTATTTTTAAAAAAATAATAGCCACCACTAATAACCAATGTTAGAAAAACAGCTCCTAATGCCCAAAGTACTTTGTGGCTAATTGATTTACTTTTTTTTTCAATAACAATATTACTCATATCTTATTACCTATATTAACTTACTATCACAACACCAGCCTGCATTGAATGCGGCGGTTTGATTTATTTGTTTTAGTTAAGCATTATCATACTTAGCTAGTTATTCATTTATATCTAAATGTGTTAACGGAAGAAAACGATATAAATTACGATAGTTACTTAATATATTATTCACTTCTGCTTGTTGTTCTTCGGTTAATTGAGCACTAATTTGCGCTACTTTTGTTGTTGCTTTGGTTTGATTATATTCAACTAATAAACGATACCAAACTAAAGCTAACACATTATTTTTCGGAATTTCTATTCCTTGTTCATGCATTTGTGCAAGTTCAAACCATATTTTATAAATATCAGTCGAGGATAATTTTAAATTTGCATAAAAGTATTTTGAGAAGCGATTTTTTTGATAGTATTCGCTAATTTCAGGATCTAAATAGTACTGACTTAAATCATTTTGTAATAAAACTAATTTAGTATATTCAAACGTATTAATATTTGTATTTTCATAATAAAAAGCTAAAAGCCTTGCAGCAGCTGGGCTGCCTGATTTTAGTAATGTTTTTATATAAGGTAGCACGGTATTATTTGGCAAATTAACCTGTTTTTGTGCCAGTTCAAATATTGCATAAGGATTATTACCTGCAACTTGAACTTTAAGCATAGCTTGGAATTCTTTATATTGTTTTGATAATTTATAATATTGTAATTTTAAAAATGCTTTCTTGTGATCATTTTTATTACTGCTATCAATCCAACTAAAGAGCAACTCTTTCTTAGGTGTACAAATAAAAGAATCTGCACCGTTACTCATTTGACTTAACAACTCACCTTGTGCAAAAGTATCACCATTAGCTGCAAGTGACAATGCGGCTTTACAACCTTGATACGTTTTTAGCCCATTCCCATTTGAATCATGTCTTATTTGGTGATATGTGGCTTTATCGTTTTGGTTCTCTTCGCTTTGAGTTTGTAACCAATCCATTCCATCAACCATAACCGTTGGAGAACGGTACACTTGTTGATGATTAAGATATTGGGTTGTTAACCAATCAAATTCAGGATGAGATTTATCAATTGTGATCAAAAAATCCTGTGCGGGTTGATAACCTTGCTTAGCTGCCAAATCAAGATATTGCCAAGCCTCACGATAACTTTGCTCAACGCCTTTGCCTAAATAATAAATGACACCTAACCGATAATTTGCCTTTGAATTGCCTAATTCAGCCGCTTGTTGGTAATAGGTTATTGCTGTCTTTTCATCCTCAAGAATAAAGTCATATAACGTACCAAATTGATAAAGCGCTGTCGGATTGTTGGGTTTAATTTTTAATGCTGATTGATAAAGATCTATCAATTCATTAGTTGTTTTACCTTCAATATTTCTAGCATCACGATAAAAACCATAAGCCATTTCCTGTTGTTGGGCAAGTTTCAGCAAAAGAGGAATAGATTCAAATTTACGTAATAAAACATAACTTTCAACTTGAAGTGTTTCGACTAGATCTTCTATCAGTTTTTCATAAAAAACTTCTTTATCTTTAGGGTTATCTGCAAAAACAACGTCGATAACCTTTTGGGCTTCAGCAATATCAAAGTTGTTTATATAAAATGGCGTAATAACTTGATGTAAAAATTGATTTTGCAATGACATATCAGTTGAAGATGTAACGTATTTATATTTTTTTAAGTTCATCTGATAGTCTGTTAGGTCATCTTGGTACATGCCTAAATGATAATATTTTATTGCTTCTCCAATATCTTTTTCTACACCTAAACCATTTAAATAAAGCCACCCTAATTGGAAAGCTGCTATTTGTTTAGACTCTTTTGATATGTTAGATTGTTCGGCTACTTTTAATAACCATTTTGCTGCCCAAAGGTAATTAGGAGTATCTAATTTAGAACCGTCGGGTTGCCCACCATCCAAAAAGTAATTAGCCATTTGCATTGACGTTTCTAACATTTGTTCATCAACAAATTTTCCGGTATTATTTGCTGTATTTTCAAGCCAGTAGAGTGACTTTTTGGGATCATTGAGCTTATCTTGATAGAGTTTATAAAGTTGATATTGTGCAAGATTATAAACTCCCCAATCGGTACTTGTACTAGCTATTTTATAATGCTTGATTGCTTTAGTATAATCGGCTTTAACCTCCGTCCCTTCGTGATAAAGCAATCCTAACCAATAATGGGCTTCGCCGACGCCAATTTTTTTACCATTTGGCTGTGCTAACCAAAATGTGCCTTCAATGATTCGAAATTTTGCTTTGTCTGAAATCGGTGAGGCAGCCCTTTCTAACCAATAAAGCCCTTTTTTAATATCTTTAGGCACCAATTCTCCTTTAATATAAGCAATACCTAAATCTTTTTGGGCGATAGGGTATAAGTTTTCGGCCGATTTTGTTAAAAACTCGATATATTTATCGGCAGATTTATCGCGGCAACCTGACAATTTTTTATTATGATGACTAAAATATAACTGATTAGGGTGACAATAATAACTATCGTTTTTTGTTAAAGGGCTATAAGCCTGAGCGATTTTATATTGGGCAACGCTGTCTTTCTTTTCGATAGCTAAATACCAATCTTCTTGATAGATGACGCTTGCAAATGTGCAACATGGGAAAGCCAAAAACATGGACAATAAAAACAAAATTCTTATATTATTCATTTTATTACATCTTATTTTTTAGTACATTACAAAATAGATAACGATCTTCCTTCAATTTAGCGAAGTTGGATTAATGGAGTTTTATCAACTTCAAATGAAGAAAAATATAAACTAGGTTGATAATGAATTGCCTTTGCATCATAAAGCCGTTCGGTGTTTAGCAAAGGAGTTATATAATATTGTGTTAGGCGTTTATCTTTTGCCCAATCAGGAATATCGTTAAAGAAATAATGATAATAGACCCATTTTGACGTTTTACTGCGTTTATTATATCCTATTAAAACCGACTCAGTGTTATACACATCATTAATTTCAACTTTGCCAAAACAAAAACCCCCTTTTTCTGGATTAAAATACGTTTTACCTTCTTGGGATAATCGATATCTTGTGGCATAAGTTAATGACCCATCCAACTTGGTTATGGATAATTTACGTTTAGTTAATAAGTTTAAATCGACAAAGATATCTAATAGTTCATCATTCAGATTATCTTCACCGATATTGTCATCAAAAATATCTTTAGGAAATGATCTTACTTCTTTAGGTAAAGAATAACACAATGGTTGATTATTATTGATTGTCGATTGTAATTTATCTTTATTAATGTTGTTATCACAAGCCACAAGCGACAAACCACAAAGCAACATAAGTAGTGTTTTTAATTTCATTATTGATGCCATCCTTCGTAGATGTGGGTAATTAAACCAATTCCTGACACGCTATAAAGCTGATTGTTTTGATCTAAACTAAATGTAGCGATTGCGATTCTTGATGGATTATTAATATACGAATTTTGTTTTGATAAAATAGGCTCAATATTGGCAGGAAAATCTTCCACTTTATATTGGTACTCAACAGTAACATAATTACCAATCTTATCGGTTTTGCTTATTTTTTCAACCGTGACTTTACCAAAACAAAAACCAGAATGCCGTAATTTAGGCCAAGCCTTATAGTAGCGTTTCCCTTTTTCGGTGAGGTGATAAGTGTATCGATAATTTTGCTCAGAGTGACTTCTCACTTTGATCGACTCATCAACTAATTCGGCATCGACCGCCATCAATAGAGGCTCTGATACTAATCTAGAATAATCAAAGTGATAAGGGAATTTATCAATGTTTACAAATACAACGCATTCAACGGGTTCACCATTCTCATTAATTGCATCAAAACGTTGTTGAATTTCTTTTTGCCACTGTTCAGATGTTAAATTAAGTGTCGCATCCGCATGTGACTGATTACTAACGATGGTTAACATCAATGCCATACATAACTGACAAGATGATATATATTTCTTAAATTTCATAAAGTGTTAACGCCCTATACCTGTATCAGAATGATAATAAAATGGTTCAAAAAACAATGCATTTTGCAGGCTAGTTAATTCTTTTGAATCATGTTGTTGTTCCTTAGCATAAATAAGTTCAGTTAATGATATTGGAAAGCAACGTCCCTTATTCAGATAATCAAAATTTGCTATAGAAAGTGCCGAATCTGTTAACGCAAATTGACTACAGCGATAAACAGGTTGCTTATCAAATTGATATTCTGGTCGTGCTTTAATTTGCTTAGCCCAATCAAATTCGATTAGCGCAGAATTAGCTAACATATTGTTAGGGGTGTTGGTTAAAACAATCATATGATCTTTAACAAAAATGACTTGAGCAATAATCTGACCGGTAATAACTCCTTGTCTGTTATTTTCGCGGATACGTTCAAAGATATAACGATAACCAAATTTCATTGTGTGATTTTCAACATCTAATTGTGGCTCTATTAACCATTCAAAATGTTGATAGCGATTGTGGTAATTTATCACTTTGCGTTGTAAATGATTTTTTATTTCTTGCAGACGCAGAGGATCATCAAATTGCTTTTTTTCTGCCTTTAAATCAATATAGCCAACATTATGTATAGAAATACACAATTGATTATTATTGCTGTATGCAGGCATCAAAAAACGATTACAATTCTTTTCAAGAAAAGGGTTCTCATAATAAATATAACCTTTTGGTATAGTTAAATCAGCAATACCCTCAATATTAACCGTTTCAGGGCCTGTTAAATAGGTTTCATTATCGGTGTGATTTATTATATCGGTGTTTTCATTATGTTTTTTAGCAGCAAAATAGCTGACAATTTCACCTATTTTATCTTTGGGGATGTCAACGACCTTATTTTTTTTACCCTTCCAAGTATCTATTTCGACCGATTCATTAACATATCGGTTTAATAAGCACTCTTTTTCAATATCTAAAGGCCATACAATGTTATCTTGGGTATCTCTCAAAACGATCAAATCTTGCTTACAAGCACTGTTTTGAGTTTCATCGATTTTATCTTCATAGAATAAAACATGACCATCCTGATCCAAAATCTTGGTTAAAAATTCCCCATCTTTAGAGTCTTTTTTTGGTGATTTTGTTTTAGCATAAAACAGCACATGATCACCGACTTGAACGGTACTATAATTATCGTATTTGTCGAGAGTTTCGCCTTTAGAATTAATTAAACGGTAGTTATCTTCATTACTATCCTTTTTAACCCAACTTACCGAACTATAAAAAGGGGCGACTTGATAAAAACTATTTTCATAGAGCATTGTCCCTTCGTAATCGTAAAGTTGATATACCTTGTAATTATCTTGATAATTTTTCACCCAAAAATATTGACCAGAAAGATCTATATCCTCATCAAAATAATAGCTATCCATCTTCCATGCCTGTTTACCGATATTCACCTCTTTACCAGTTTTTTTGTTAATAAGGTATTTACTATTATTTTTGACACACAGCTGCATAATTTTATCGAGGGTTACGTCTTGGCAATGTGGATTGTATTTGGTGTTTAGCTCATTGGGATTCTTGCTGACAAATTGCCCCTGCAAGTCAATATACCCCTGTTTATTATCTTGTGTTTTTACTTCGGCGTAACCATTATTAAATGGATTGATTTTTTTATAATAAACGCCTTTGGGGGTAATTAAATGACCATCGGTATCAATTAAAACTGATACCTGGGTATCTTGATAGTCATAAGCCATTCTTTCATTACCTAAATACGTTAACGACCCACCGGGTTTGAAAGTTAAAATATCACCTTGTTTATCAAAAGAATATTCAAAGTTGTTAACTTGATTAAAATTATTAAAAAAAACATCATTACTTTTTTGTATAATCCAATAATGATCCCTATAAGTTATTGAGTTTCCATTCCCCTCATTATCGACAATTACCTTACCGCTACGATCAAGTAACAAATTCTTATAAGGCACATAAAGTCTTGCATCATCAGCATACGACGACATTGAAAAGCAAGCCAAACTTATTAGATATAAAGCGCTCTTTAATCTTTTTTTTATCACTTATTTATTTCCTTTCCTCAGTAATAACAATATTCCATTTATTCATTATTTACGGTTAGCGTTTATTGAATAATGGTAAAGCAAAGTTAATGATTATTAATATTTAATTCTAAAATAAACTGAGATTGATTTCTTGTTATTTTTTAAATAGAAATTTTGAAATGGGTATGTTAGTTTCGGTGGGAGGATGTTTTGGGATAAAAAATACAAAAAAAACATGGATAAAATCAATATTTTTATTTACTTTTTATAGGGAGTAAGAAGTTTTTGTTGTGGGGGAGAAAGGGTTGTGTCGGACGTTTGAATTTTGGATGAATAAGTGATTATGTTAGGGTTAACAGATAGTTATGTAAATAAATTGCCCCTTGCGTTACTCGTATCATCGATGATACGAGTAAAAAAAGCTTTATTGATTTTCCTTTGGATAAAAAGCTTTTAGAAATTTCTGTTTTACCCAAAAAATTTTAATCGCTCATTAAAAAATAGTCAGAAAAGCAATTGATTTTATTTAAGTTTTTTTGTTGTTTTTTGAAATTAATACCTACATCAGGTTAGAACAACTTTCTCATTGCCGTCAAACTTCTGACGGCTCATTTTCAAGGGTGATATGAGGATCGTTATACACAGCCATATCCATAAGGCCAATTTCACGATCAGTTGCCACAGCCGCTGTCATGGCGCCAGATACATTGGCTAAGGTTCGTGCCATGTCAATAATTGGATCCACGGCTAAAACCATCCCTATTAATGGGAAGTATTCAGCCATCCCCATACCAGATAAAACAACGGTTGCGGCAACGGTTGCTGTGCCGGGAATGCCGGCGATGCCGATTGAACCAATAACTACTACAATGACAAGCATAATATAAAATTGGATATTCGTTTCAATGCCAACCATATGGGCTACCATCACGGCAAGTAAAGCCGGGAAAAAACCAGCACAACCGTTCATTCCCATAGTGCTGCCAAGTGAGCCGACTAAATTTGCAGTGCCGGTATTCACTCCCATTCGAACGGTTAACGTTGAGATAGTCATAGGTAGTGAGCCAACTGATGAGCGACTAGTAAAGGCTAATAACCATGTTCCTAATGCTTTTTTGATAAACATGATTGGTGAAATACCATGAATCGAGACAATGGCGATATGCACAATTAGCATAATCAATGTGGCAATATAGATAGCGGCAACAAAGCTTGAAACCTGAATAATAGCCGGTATTCCATTAGAAATAATAGTGCGAGCCAGTAACGCAATGACTGCGTAAGGCATATATTTAATGATTGTCATCGCAATGGACATCACGATTTTGTAAAGCGCTTCGATAAATGTTTTAAAAAGTGCAATAGGTTGTGGATTCTTCTTTTCCATTCTATTGGCGGCAAGCCCCATTAAAGCCGAGAAGATGACTAATCCAACAATGTTTTCATTTACCATGGATGCAATAATATTACTTGGAATGAGATTCACAAAGGTATCAATAATATTGGTGTATTGTTTTGCTTGGGCTTGATGTACAGGGCTTGAGCTTATTTCACCTAAAGCAAATAGATTCGCTAGCAAAATACCGATGATACAGGCAATGGCTGTTGTAAACAGTAACCAAAAAATCCCTCTAAATGCAATTTGAGGTAGATTTTTTTTGCCCGAAAAGTCGAGAATCACTTTGACAATCGATACAAAAATAAGTGGTATCACTAACATTCGGATAAAGGCAATAAATGCTCGACCAAATAGCCCATACCATGTTGCGGTTTCCTGCATCCAAATGGTTGATGTATCAGGAAAGCCCGCTACAGCTTGAATGCCTAAGCCAAGCACAGCACCAAGGATTAAGCCAACTAACATACGAATTGAAAAATTGACTTTTTTATCTTGTAACGGTTTCATCACCGCAAAAAAACAGATGAGAAGTAGCCCAATACCAATGAGGGTTTGATAATGAGTTATTGATAGGAACTTTTCAAAAAAAGTCCCCTGAAAAATGGCATTTGACATAATTAGCCTCTCTTTTGATAATTCAATTATCTGGTTAACAATCTATGTTTAATAACATGATTTGATGTATAACGATAAATACATATTAATGCTGCTTATTTGGCTATAGAGCCGGCAATATTTAAAATATCCCAAGGTCTGGAAAAGGGTGGCGCATACAGAAAATCCATCATGGCCAATTCGTCAATTTTCATATTCGCCCATATAGCGGTTGCTAACGTGTTCACTCTTAATACCGCGCCCTGACCACCGGCTATTTGTCCACCTAAAATCACGCGCGTATCGGCATGATAAATAAGTTTGGCTGTTACACTTGTTTGTCCAGCAACATAATTACTGTGATTTTTATCTTTAACTATGACAGTTTTATAGGGGATTGCAGCTTTTTGGGCTTCGTTTTCAGTTAAACCAGTGCGCCCGGCTTCGATATCAAAAACTTTTAACGCTGAAGTGCCAATCGTGCCGGGATATTCGCAATGTCCGCCACCTAAATTTTCGCCTACAATTTTACCAAGCTTATTTGCTCCTGTGGCGAGCGGGATATATACCATTGAATGGCTAACTTTATGGTAAAGCGCGGCGCAATCGCCAGCGGCGTAAATATCCGCAATATTGGTTTGCCCTAAGCTATTGGTCATTATGGCACCATTTTCAAGTGTGTTGATGCCAAGATCTTTATAGATATCACTGTTTGGTTTTACGCCTGTTGCAATAATAACCATATCAGCGGGATATCGTCCTTTATCGGTAATCACATGCGTGACACTGTGTGAGCCTTCAAAGCCAAGTACTTGCTCTTGCAAGTGTAGGTCGCAATGTTGTTGAATATTTTCTTCAATTAGGTCGGTAATTTGTTCATCAAACGCATCGACAAGGATTCTGTCATCCAATTGGATTAATTTAACCTTTTTTTGTAAGGCGACCAGCGATTCAGCGATTTCAAGCCCAATATAGCCAGCACCGACAACAATAACATTTTGGGTGTTTTGGTCTGATAATACGTGTTTGATTGCTAACCCATCGTGCAGATCGCGTAATGTAAAAATGTTTTTTAGCTGACCATTTTTAAAAGCAGGCATAATAGGACTTGCGCCAACCGCCAGTAATAATTTATCGTAGTTGTCATCAAAGCAATGCCCAGTATTGTGATCTTTAATGGTTAATTTTTTTTGATTAACATCAATCGCCATGACTTCATGTAACGTTTTAATTTCAATACCATCTTTTTGAAATTGTTCTGGTGTTCGAGATATCATTTCATTGGCATCAGTAAAGTGGTTACCAATGAAATAGGGTAAACCACAAGCGCCAAACGAGACAATATTCGATTTTTCATAAATACGGATGGTTGCCTCTGGGTTCATTCTTTTGGCTTTTGCGGCAGCACTTGCACCTGCGGCTTGAGCGCCAATGATGATGATTTTCACTTAATTTTCTCCTCAGTGCTCAGATATTCAATGATTAATAATATCCTATCATACGTCATAAATTATTGGGGAGATAGATAGCTATTTAGCATTAATATTTATTAATTCAAAATTTGAATCATTTGAACGTTAACAATTACCAACTTTGTATCATCTTTTTAAGTCAAATGGCTTTTGTCAAAAAGTTTCAGGAAACTATGTGTTTGAGTATAAGTTTTTAAATATAATTGGTTGAGTATGATTGATTAACGCTATGATTAAATTAATCTGTAAGTCGCTCTCATTTAATGCGGGAATATAATAAAACGTTTTTCCGCCTGCATTAAAAAACAGTTCTCGATTTTCTTCATCAATTTCATAAAGGGTTTCAATACAGTCTACCGAGAAACCCGGGCAGATGACGTGCACATTTTTAATGCCACTTTGTGCCAATGCTTGTAGTGTCTCACTAGTACTTGGCGTAACCCATTTACCTTTACCAAATTTTGATTGATACGCCATTTGGATTGGTCGATTTAACCCATTTGCTCGACATTTTTCGATTAATAACTGCGTGGTCATTTCACAACGTTCAATGTAATCCTCTTTTCGTTTGTGAATATAACGTTCTGGGATACCATGATAAGAAAGCACGAGCACTTCAGGCTCTCCTTGATCTTGAAAAGCCTGTTTAATTTGTAAATAAAGTGCATTGATATAGCTTGGATGATCAGCATAATCACGAATATAACAGATATTATCAATGATTTGATCAGAGGCAATAATCTGTTTGAGTTTATCAAGTACTGCAAGAGTTGTGGTTGTGGAATACTGCGGAAAGAGTGGTAATACGGTAATTTTTGAACATGATCGAAGGTTATTCAATGCCGATTGAATATCCGGTTCACCATAAGTCATGGCTAATTCACATTGTATATTCGGTAAATGACGTTGTAATTTATCACATAATAATCGGCTATAATGCAATAAAGGTGATGCGCCATTTATCCAAATTTTTTGGTAATGGTGAATAATATAAGGTACTCGTTTGGGTATCACAAGAGACTTTAAAATGGGAGACCAAAACAGCTTTGGCAAATCAACGACATGCCGATCGAGCAAAAACTCGGTTAAATACTGCTTTATTGCATCTGGCGTTGTCGCACTTGGCGTGCCTAGATTAACCAATAATAGTCCTTGTTTTTTTTCCACAAGCAATCCTTATTTTGAGCAAAGATAATGGTTGATAATGTTAAGCAGCCGATCTAGTGCCCCTTGATTTTGTTTTAATACTTGATATGCCTGTTCGCCAATTTGCTGACTATTACTTTTATTTTCCAAAAGCGTATTAACCGCTGAATAAAGAGCGTCTGCTGAGCTAGCACAAATGATCATCCCGTTAGCTGAAATGAGCTGTTCACAAATAACTTTAAAATTGAAAAAGTGCTCGCCACTAATGATTGGGATGTGGTGGAGTGCTGGCTCTAATGGGTTATGCCCACCATGCTTCACTAAACTACCTCCAACAAAGGCAATATCGGCAATGCCATAAAGTTCTATTAACTCTCCCATTGTATCGCCCAAAATGACTTGTGTTTGTTTAGTCGGAACTTGGTTGCTACTGCGGTTGATATAATTTAACCCGCGGTCATTAATTAATTTTTCGACGGTTTTAAAGCGTTCAGGGTGGCGGGGAACAACGATTAATAACAAATCAGGGCATGTTTTTAATAATCGTTCAAAGGCAGACAAGATGATTTCATCTTCGCCACTATGTGTACTTGCAACAATAAAGACAGGGCGATTTAATTGCCATTGTTGTTTTAGCATTGCAATTTTTTGCTGCTGTTGAGCCGTTAAATCAATATCAAATTTAATACTGCCGGTTATGGCTAAATGATCACTCGGCAAACCCAGTGATACAAAACGCTCTCCATCTTGCTTATTTTGTGCGGCAATGGTGCTGATTTTTGATAGTAAATGGCTAATCGCCCGTCCTAGTTTGCGATATCGGTTAGCTGATCGTTCTGATAATCTAGCGTTGGCAAGAACCAGCGGAATATTTCGTTTGTAACACTGACAAATAAAATTAGGCCAAAGCTCAGTTTCCATAATAATCACTAATTTTGGCTGAATGGTTTTTAAAAAACGATTTATTGCGCAAGGCAAATCATAAGGTAAATAGACATGATAAACACTATCACCGAGTAACGATTTCACTCGCTCTGAGCCTGTTGGCGTCATGGTGGTCACGGTGATAGGTAAATTAGGATATTGTTGTTGCAATGCTTTGATTAGTGGGATAGCGGCAATCGTTTCCCCCACTGATACGGCATGCAGTAAAATACCATTAGATTCAACTTTATTTTGGCAAAAACCATAGCGTTCAAGCCAACGCTTACGATAAGCGGGCGCTTTACAGCTACGCCAAAGTAGCCTTAGCCAAACAAAGGGTTGAATCAAATATAATAAAACAGTATATAAAATTTGCATGCTAATTATTGGGTTAGATCAAAAAAGTGCTCGCGGTAATAAACCAGTTCGGCAATCGAATCACGAATATCATCAAGCGCTTGGTGCGAACTCTGTTTGCTAATCCCTTTTAACATTTCAGGCTTCCAGCGTTTAGCTAATTCTTTAATTGTACTAATATCTAAATAACGATAATGAAAATAACGTTCTAAATTAGGCATATAGTTAAATAAAAAACGACGATCTTGCCCAATGGTATTACCACAAATTGGTGAGCTGTTTTCAGGTACCCATTGTTTTAAAAATTCGATGGTTTGTTGTTCGGCTTGTTGTTCGCTAATGGTACTTGTGCGAACACGCTCGATGAGTCCTGATTTGCCGTGGGTATTTTGATTCCACTCATCCATTAATGCTAATTGCTCATCAGATTGATGCACGGCAATGACTGGTCCTTCAGCAAGGATATTTAAATTAGAATCGGTAACAATGGTTGCAATTTCAATAATGCGATCAGTGGTTGGATTAAGTCCTGTCATTTCAAGATCGATCCAAATAAGATTGCTACTGTTAATTTGTGATTGTTTGCTCATAATTTGCGATAGACATTTTCTTTTTGATACTGAGTAGTGTAGCATAACTGACAATCTGTTTTAGTAAAAAATGAGTGCTATGGCAAAAAATCAACTCTCCCAAAATCAAAAAAGGCGCGTAGCGGCAAAACATCAGCAACGATTAGCTATAAAACAAGATGAAAGTCTATCAAATTTTTCATCCCCTCGTGATGGTGTGGTGATAAGTCGTTTTGGTAAATCGGCTGATGTCGAAGATGATGCAGGCCTTATTTATCGTTGTAGTATTCGGCGCACGTTACCGTCGTTAGTCACTGGCGATAAAGTTTTGTGGCGCGAAAGTTTAGAGCCGAATACCAATGGTATCATTGAAGCGGTTCATCCTCGGCATTCGGAACTTGTTCGGCCTGATTTTTATGATGGTGTTAAACCTGTTGCCGCAAATGTTGATCAAATCGTGATTATTTCGGCTGTCTTGCCAGAACTATCACTAAATATTATCGATCGCTATTTAGTGGCTTGTGAAAGTACTGATATACAACCCATTATTGTTTTAAACAAAATTGATTTACTCAATGATCAGCAACGCGCTAATGTTGAAAAACAATTGGCGATTTATACTCATATTGGTTATCAATTATTATATGTTTCATGCCAAAATCAACAAGGTATTGCGGTATTGCAAGATGCCTTGCATGGTAAGGTTTCTATTTTAGTTGGACAATCTGGTGTGGGTAAATCAAGTATTATTAATTTGCTATTGCCTCATCAATCACAAACAGCGATGACTGGAGGTATTTCAGAAATATCAGGTCTTGGTCAACATACAACCACATCCTCTCGGCTTTACCACTTACCAAATGGTGGCGATATTATAGACTCACCAGGGATCCGCGAATTTGGCTTATGGCATTTAGAGCCAGAACAGGTAATTAGGGGGTTTAAAGAATTTGACAATTATTTAGGCGGTTGCCACTTTCGTGATTGTAATCACCTCGATACGCCAGGTTGTTTGCTACAAAAAGCAATGCAAGACGGCCAAATTGCTCCATCAAGGCTTGATAACTATCATCGAATTTTACAGACAATGCAAGAGGTAAAGGCAAAAACGAATAAAAGCTATAAGTAATAAGCTTTAATCAAAATTAAAAAATTTTAATTTTAGTTAGTTTAGTAAAGATAGGTGAGATTATTATTTGTTGCTACTCACAAGCTGTGAAATTTAAATTGTGAGTAGCAAAATAAACAATATTAGTTATTAACGATTTTTTAGTGCAAAGCCGATAGCTACATATGCCCAACCTTGGAAGACAAGGTCAATACCTAAAAACATACCTAATATCCAAAGACTGTCATACGGCCATCCTATAATAACCATAAAACCCAAAATTAATGTAATCATACCGGAAATGAGTACCCATCCCCAACGAGGTAAATTACGGTTGATCATAGCGGAAAATATTTGTGTAAAGCCACTCATCATTAATAAGAGCGACATCACTAATGTTAAGGCAGATGAAACAGCAACAGGTTTGAGAAATGACATTAAACCAATAAATATGTATAAAATACCCATTACTGCCCATAAGGCTGATTGGCCAAAACTTTTAATGCTAAAAGAATGTAATGTTTGGGCAAGTCCTGCAATTAAAATTAATGAGCCAATAAAATAGACAGAAAAAACGGTAGCAATGAACTGATAACCTAATGCTAAGCACCCTAATACAATTAAAATAACACCGACTAAAATAAACCAGCTTGATTTTTCTTTAAGAGCGTGGAAATTGTTTTCGTTAGATATCATGTTATTTACCTATTTTTATGAGTTAATTTTGGATTTCAAATTCAAACCACTGCTAAGACTTATAGTCTGTCAACAGCGATTAGTAAATGAAAAGAAAGGTCGTGAAGGTACAATTTATTGCGCAGTAATTCGATTTTATGCAAACTTTCACTGCGTATATAAATTAGTCAATATAATAAAGCTAAATTGTGAATTAGCTTTTATCTTTCAGTGCTTCATCTAACGTTGAATAGAACATGAGTTTGTTAGAAATAGGAACAATTTTGGCGCGAGCTAATGTTTTTAATGGTTGAAATTGTAATTCACAAATTGATAGATCAACATGTTCAGGTAATTCATCGATAAAATGTATTAAAGCATTGAGTCCACCAGCATCAAGAATAGGTACCGCATCCCATTGTAGTACTATGTGTTCATATCCATTAATCTTTTGATATATCTCTAAAAATGTGCGTTCAGCAGCAGCAAAAAACAGTGACCCATTAATACGTAACACCAAGGTTTTGTTGTCACTGCGATTAAGTTCAACTAACCGAGTCATTCGAGCGATACGACGCATAAATAAAATTGATGCCAGCACAATCCCAAGTGTAATTGCAATCACCATATCAAATAGTACTGTGAGCGACATGCAAATAAGCATAATTAAAATATCATCTTTTGGCGCACATTTAATAATGTAAATGACGCGTTGAACTGCACTCATATTCCATGCCACGATAAGTAATAATGCTGCCATAGCAGAAAGTGGAATAAATGATAATGCGGGTGCAAAGCAGATCAGTGCAAGTAACACAACGAGTGAATGCAACACGGCAGCAATCGGCGAAGTCGCTCCCGCTTTGACATTTACAGCCGACCTTGCGATAGCTGCAGTTGCTGAAATCCCACCAAAAAAGGGCGCGATAATATTTCCTAACCCTTGGCCAATCAGTTCGCTATTTGAGTGATGTTTAGTGTGTGTCATTTCATCTAATACGACAGCACAAAGTAGTGATTCAATTGCGCATAACATTGCCATGGTTAACGAAATCGGCAATAAGGCGGTCAGTGTTGACCAATCCCAATTAAATTCAGCATGCTGCCAAGGTAAAACAAATTCTGGTAATACAGAGGGTATGCCGTGACCTATTGTATTATCGGCTAGCGTATAGGTAAATCGTGAACCGATGGTTTCAATTTGATAACCAAATTGATTAAAAATAAACATGACAGCAATGCCAGCAACCAGTGCCGGTAAGTGCCCCGATATTTTGACTTTAAGTTTTGGCCATACAATTAACACCATCAGTGTTACTATTCCGACTATAGTGTCAGCAATATTTATGGTGGGTAGTGTTTTCGTTAACTCAATAACTTTTTCAATATAGCGCTCTGGCATATGCTCAAGCGTCAAGCCAAAAAAATCTTTAATTTGCATGGTTGCTATAGTTATGGCAATACCTGATGTGAAACCTAATACCACGGGTAATGGAATGTATTCGATTAATCGCCCTAGTCGAATCAATCCCATTAATACAAGAAATATGCCAGACAGTAATGTTGCAACGAGTAATCCAGATAACCCATATTGTAACGATACAGGGTATAAAATAACCACAAATGCCGCAGTAGGGCCTGAAACACTAAAACGTGACCCACCCGTTAATGCAATCACAAAGCCCGCTATAATTGCGGTGTATAGCCCATACTGTGGTGGTACACCACTAGCGATTGCTAGTGCCATTGCTAGTGGTATAGCAATTATACCAACAGTTATTCCGGCTATTAGATCTTTGATAAAACGAGTTGTGTTATAAGGAGTACTTATACATGCAGATATAAATGCACAGCTAATTTTGGTGCCAGAAAGGCCATATAATTTCATTATTTTTGTTTAATTAAAGGGAAGTTATCTTAAATTCCTAATAAGATAATCTTTTTTGCAAAAAATAAAAGTGTGTTTTGAAAATAATCCTCTTTTTTGTAAAAAAACTTTTGTTGCTTTTGCTGGTATGGCTTGATTAAATTATCACCTGATAGGTATAATTTATTTTGTTGTTATGCAATATAAAAAGCAATATTTTTTTCAAATATTGCTTTTTATGTGTTGTTAACCTAAAAGTAACGCATCATCGGTAACTTTTTCACCGCGTGTTTTTTCAAACATATCTAATAAATCAGTTACAGTTAATTTAGCTCGTTGTTCTCCAGATACATCAAGCACGACTTGCCCTTGATGAAGCATCACTGTTCTAGTGCCATACTCTAATGCTTGTTTCATCGAATGAGTAACCATCATGGTGGTTAATTGGTTTTTTGAAACAATTTCATTGGTGAGTTCTAAAACAAACTGTGCGGTTTTTGGATCAAGTGCTGCTGTATGTTCATCAAGCAATAATATTTTAGATGGCTGTAAAGTTGACATTAACAAACTAATAGCTTGTCTTTGACCGCCGGAAAGTAATCCCATCATATCTGATAATCGATTTTCAAGACCTAAATTTAAAGTGGCCAGTTTTTCTTTAAATATTGATCTGATTTCGTGATTAAGAGCTGGAGATAGCCTAAAACGATGTCCACGGTTATAGGCGATGGCAAGATTTTCTTCGATTGTTAAGTTTTCACAAGTTCCAACCATAGGGTCTTGGAATACGCGAGCAACCATACCGGCTCTTTTCCATGCTGGCCAGCGAGTGACATTTTGTCCATTAATGACAATATGACCAGAGTCAACAAGTAAATCACCACTAATCACATTAAGAAATGAGCTTTTTCCGGCTCCATTACTGCCTATAATAGTGACAAATTCTCCCTCACTGATATTAAGATTTAACCCACGTAAAACATGATTTTCGATAGGCGTGCCTCGATTAAAGGTTAATTGCAATTGTTCTACTTTAATCATGCTGACTTCCCTCTTATTTTGGCGTGTTTTTTTAATTGCTTAGGCACAACTAGAGCTAGCACAACAAGTATTGCTGTGATTAGATTGAGATCTTCTGTTCCGACACCGATTTCTTGTAAAAATTCATTACTAAGTGCAAAGGCAATGAATAAACGATATAAAATAGAGCCGAAAATAACGGCTAGCATCACAGTCCAAATACGTTTAGCTGGGAAGAGGCTTTCACCAATAATAATTGAGGCAAGACCAATTACAATTGTACCAACACCAATGGTAATGTCGGCACTGCCTTGCGTTTGCACAAAAAGGGAACCCCCTAGCGCAATTAAACCATTTGAAATTGCCATACCCAAAATGGTTATGCCATCTGTCGGTATACCTTGAGATTTTGCCATTCGGGGGTTAGTGCCTGTTGCTCTTAAGGCAAGTCCTTTTTGAGTATTTAAAAATAGATTTAGTAACATCCAAAATACAAGCACAAATCCTAATATCATAAGGGGTTGCACAAAATATTGATTACTGTAGTCTTCAGCAATAAATGGTGAAAATATTGTTTTGGCATCAAGTAAAGAAAGATTAGGTGAGCCGGCTAGTCGAGTTGTTTCATCCATCACGTAAGGCCCAATACCTAATATTCTTAAATTAATAGAATAGAGCCCTATCATGACAATAATACTTGATAATAATTGAAGAATATTGAGCTTCACATACAATATTCCTGTCATCGCGCCAGCAAGACAGCCAGCAAACATACCTAATAATGTTGCGATCCAAGGATCGATGCCTACATAAATGCACAATCCACATACTGCGCCACCAAGAGGAAAGCTGGCATCTGCAGTAAGATCGGGAAAATCAAGTAAACGAAAGGAGATAAATACACCTAAACTCACTAGTGCATAAATAAGTCCAATTCCAATTGAGCCTAATAAAAATTCAAAAGACATGAAAAAAATCCATTAAAGTTAATCGCCAAAGTTGGCGATTGAGTTAGAAATTAGTAAATTTATTTTTCGACAATTTTGGCAGCTGATTTTAATACATTTTCAGGTAATATAACACCTTGTCGTTCAGCCGCTTTTTTATTTATTGTTAATTGAGTGATATTGCCTACTTGCGGTGCAATATCGCCCGGGTTTTCACCATTAAGTATACGGATAACAATTTTACCAGCTTGACGACCAAGATCATAATAACTCATCCCTAAAGCAGCAATTGCACCGCGTTCTGTCGATTCTGGATTAGATGCAATAAGGGCGATTTTACTTTCATTAGCCACTTTTGCTAAAGCTTCATAAGCAGAAACAACGTTATTATCAGTAGTCGTATAAATCATATCTACCTTACCTTTTAAACTTCTCGCTGCTGTTGATATATCAGAAGTGCGCTGGGCTGGGGCAGCAATAATTTTCATACCTCGTTTTTCTAGTTCAACCTGCAATTGTTTTAGAATGATGGTTGAATTAGTTTCGCTTGGACTATAAACATAACCAATATTTTTAGCTTCAGGTTTAATTTTTAACATCAGATCAATTTGCGCATCTAGTGATAAAGCATCAGATACACCTGTTACGTTTGTTTTTGATGCATCCCAACTTGGTGTTAATTTGGCTACCACGGGATCGGTAACGGCAGTGAAAACTATCGGAATGCGTTTTGTTGTCGCAACTAATGCTTGTGAACTTGGCGTGGCTATTCCGACGATAACATCTGGTTTACTTGCTACAAATTGTTTCGCGATTTGGGCTGCATTGGCACTACTGCCTTGTGCGCTCGAAAATTGTAATTTTAAATTTTTTCCCGCAATGTAACCATTGTCCTTTAACTCATCTTCAACCCCTTTGCGTACATTATCTAATGCTGGGTGTTCAACGATTGCTGTAATAGCAACAAATTTTTGTTCATTTTTAGCATCTGCTGAAGAGTAAAATGCTGAAAACGATAAACTAAGTAGCATAAAAAGTTTAAAAATAGAATTACGCATAAGGCACTCCTGTAATATTTTTTTTACAACCAAGCTAAATATTGAGTTACTATAAAGCAAAAATAGATAATTTTCTAGCGTAAAAATTGTTATGAGTGTAAATATTTTATTACACTTATAGGTAATTTAATGTCATATCAACATACTATCGTAAGTGATACTAACCCAGTTATTGGAAGACAAGGATTATAGGTTATATCAATTGGTTGAAACGGATTATTTGTACCATTTTTTCTTTGCCCACTTCACTAAATGAGCAAAGTTCTTAATTCATTCTGGTGAGGTTGGGCTTAATTATTACCTATGACTTTGTATGCGGATTGAATAACGTCAGGAGGCAAGGTTATTCCTTGTTTTTTAGCAGCATCAGTATTGATGACAAGGCGTAGGGCTTGCCCTATTTCTGGGGCAATACTTCCTGGCTTTTCACCTTTTAATATTCGAACAACCAGTTTACCTGATTGACGTCCTACATCATAGTAACTCATGCCATATGCTGCAACAGCTCCGCGTTCAATTGCATCAGGGAACGAAGCTAAAAGTGCGATTTTATTTTCATTCGCAAATTTGACTAGGGACTCATAAGCTGAAACAACATTGTTATCGGTTGTTGTGTAGATTAAGTCGACTTTACCTTTTAATGTATTAACAGCTGTTGAAATATCCGCAGTTCGTTGGGCAGGCACGGCAACCAAAGCAATATTTTGTTGGGATAAAAGCTTTTGTAGATTTTTTAACACGACAGTTGAATTAATTTCGCTTGGGCTATAAATATAGCCTACCGATTTGACATTAGGGACGATTTTCTTCATAAAGTCGATTTGTGGGCCTATCTCTTGATAATCGGAAACACCGGTGATGTTTGTGCCTGTTGGTTGCCAGTTTTTAACTAATTTAGCCGCGATAGGGTCGGTAATGCCGGCAAATACGACTGGGATTTGTTTGGTTGCAGCGGCAGTTGCTTGAGCGCTTGGTGTTGCAATTGCCACAATGACGTCTGGTTTAGTGGCGACAAATTGTCTAGCTATTTGGGCTGCTGTAGCACTGCTTCCTTGTGCACTTTTATATTGCACCGTTAAATTGTCGTTTAACTTATAGCCGTTTTCTGCCAATTCATCTTTAACACCATCACGAATTTGATCTAATGAAGGATGTTCAACAATCGCCGTAATAGCGACATTTTTTATTGTATTTGCGAAACTCAAAAAAGGTGTAAACAAAAATATGATTAATAAAATAAAGCGTTTCATAAGTCGAACTCGTAAACTAGTACAATAGTTCTATTCTAGCTTTATTAATCAAAAAAGTTAAGTTGTATTTGTTAATTAATTATTATATAAAAAAATATCAGCATTATAATATGAATTAAATGATTAATTATTTTTAATAAATTTTTTATATACTGATACCCATAAAACTTAATTTTTGTAGGTATCAGTATATACGTTTTTTTATTTAGCAAATATAAAAGGATTTATACCACTTTTTGCAAAACCCTCTTCTTCTGTTTTGATATCTAATATCAATGAGGCAATATCGTCAGCGATGACTTCAATATGAGGGTCTTTGTCTTGATCGAGTATTTTTAGATAACTATGGCAAACGTCACAACATTCAGTTTTTGTGGCTGCAAGTTCCTTTTCTAGTGAGAGATATTGTATACCTTTCATGTTATCGCAACAGGTACATTTAACTCTAGGCACATACCATTCACTTTCACATAAACTACAGTGCAAATAGCGCAAACCATTGTGGCTACCTAATTGAATTACGCTAGCTGTTGGCATGCTATTACAAACAGGACACAACCAAAGTTTATCGGTATTTTCTGCGATAGCTTTACCTTTAATTTGGCTGGCAAGTTGGCAATAATAAACCGATAATGATGACCAAATAAATATTGTTTCATTGCCATCGACTCGATCAAATTCTCCTTTAAGTAAATGCAATGCTTTATCTTGTAATTCTAGAGAACTATTTTTTTTAAGCTGGTCTATGACTAAAGTGATTTGCTGCGTTGTATCAGAAAATGAGTTCAATAATGAAGTTAAGTAATCTTGCCAAGTATTTTGAAGTGGTAAATTAGCTAAACTAAGTGGCGGGCGATCGCTGTTTAATAAACAAGATACATCAATATCTATAGGATTATGTTTAATTAAATTCGCTTGTTTTTCAGCGATTATTGCACAAAATTTCAAATAATCACTAATTGGACTATTGTTTGCAAGGCTCGTTAAACGCTCTGCTCGATGAATATACAGCGTTTTAGGCGATGGGTAAAAGAGTAATGGAATTTGTTTAATAACTGAGTTTGTCGCTTGTAGTTCTAGTTGATCTTGAGGGATGATTTTGATACTCATTATAAATGCTCATTGATTGTGATTTCACTTATCACTGATTTTTACTTTTAAGATAACTCCGCTGATAGTGACTATCAGCGGAAAATACAATTACAGTTAGAGGAGAACGTCTATGCTGGCTTGTGCTCAACGTCTGTAGATTCTGCTTCAGATTTGGCCTTTGCATTTAGTTCATTTTGATAAATTTTTTCCATTTCTTCCTCATACCAAGTAGAATGATTTTTTCGTGCCCAAGCACGTGATACGTAACCTGTTATCATCCCTTTAATAGAGCCTTTCACCCAAATTGCCATATAAGCATGGCCAATAGCAAGTAAAATTAAAGCTATAGCAGCAAACGAGTGGAAGAATATCGCAATACGTACAACCTGTACTGGAAAATAATCAGAAATATATTGGCGCCACATGATTAGCCCAGTAATACATAATACAAAAATTAAGCTCATAATGCACCAGAATAAAAACTTCTGACCGACATTATACTTGCCAATTGGAATACCTTCTTCTTTGCCCATAATGACGCTTTTAAAGTTTTTTAACCATACAATATCTTGTTTGTTAGGGATATTATGACGAGCAAGCTTTACAAACATAAACATCAGTAAGACAAAAACAATACAACCAATAATTGGGTGTAATGCCCTCACTAATTGTGGTGTACCAAGGAATAAACCAAACAGTTTAATTGATGGAAAAAACAAGGATAAGCCTGATAGTGCAGTAAGAATAAACAGACACACCATACACCAGTGGCAAAAACGAACAATAAGTGGTGTTCTTAAAATCATGCCTTTTTTATTCATGATGATTCTCCTGTTGTGATGAATTAGCACCATTTTTGCGACCAAAAACGGGTAATCCTAGACGTTTTCGCGCTTGTCTATCAGCTTGTTTTTCTTGTTCAATGTCATCTTCATCCACTTCAATTGCACCAACCCCCATGTAATGAAAAAGCAACCCGCCAAATGTTGCAACAAATGCAGCTGCGGATAACGGTTTCCAAATACCTTTCCAAAATTTGACAATTTCACTAATGTGTGGGTCTTTTGGTAGGCCGTGATACAGTTCTGGTTGATCAGCATGGTGTAAAACATACATAACGTGAGTACCGCCAACACCTTGTGGATCATAAAGGCCAGCATGTTCAAAACCGCGTTTTTTCAAGTCTACAATTCGATTTTCAGCATGACGAATCATATCTTGTTTAGTGCCAAAGTGAATAGCACCAGTTGGGCAGGTTTTAACGCAAGCAGGCTCTTGCCCAACTGCAACGCGATCCACACATAAAGTACATTTGTAAGAATGATTATCTTCTTTACTAATTCGAGGAATATTGAACGGGCAACCTGCGACACAATAACCACAACCAATACAGTGTTCCGATTGAAAATCAACAATACCATTGGCGTATTGAATAATAGCGCCTTCTGATGGGCAGGCTTTCAAACAACCAGGATCAGAACAGTGCATACAGCCATCTTTACGAATCAGCCATTCAAATTTGCCGTTAACCTCAACTTCTGAATACCTCATCACTGTCCATGCTTTCGGCTCTAAATCAGCCGGATTATCATAAACGCCGACAGTATTACCCACTTCGGCACGAAGATCATTCCATTCGCTACACGCAACTTGACAAGCCTTACAGCCAATACATGTGGTTACATCAATTAATTTAGCCACTTCTTGTTGGTAATCGCGTGCTCGTGGCGCTGGCGTTAACGAATTGGTTCCCGAGCGGCGAATAATATCTTGTGTTTGTAATGACATAATTTATCTTCCTCCCTATGCCGCACTGGTCACTTTTTCAATATTGACTAAAAATGATTTATATTCTGGCGTTTGTGAATTGGCATCACCTAAATGTGGCGTTAATTCATTCACCAAAAATCCTTTCTTCGTCTGACCTGTGAATCCCCAAACAATAGGAATTCCAATAGTCTCGATTTCTTTACCATCAACAGTTAATGTCGGAAGGCGCTTTGTCACAACAGCTTTAGCTTTGATATAACCGCGATATGAAGTCACTTTTACGGTATCGCCTAGTTTTATGCCTTTTTTATTGGCTAAGTTTTCGCTGAGCTCAATAAATTGTTCTGGCTGAGTAATAGAAGCCAGTCTGGCATGTTGAGTCCAAAAGTGGAAATGCTCGGTGATACTGTAAGTGGTACCAACATAAGGAAATTCACTGGCATTTCCTAAGCGCGCCAAATCCTCTGTAAATGCCCGCGCCACAGGGCTACTCACTTGATTTGGATGTAATGGATTATTGGTAATTGGTGTTTCAAACGGTTCATAATGCTCAGGGAACGGGCCATCGACTAATCGATTTAAACAAAACAATCCGCCTAAACCATCGTTATTCATGATAAAGGCACCCGCTCCAGCACTTGGCGATAGCGTTGCAGTAAAATCAGGAACATCATTACCGTCCCAGCTTGAACCATTCCATTTTACCAGTACGCGTTTGGGATCCCATGGCTTGCCGTTTTCATCCGCCGAGGCACGATTATAAAGTACCCGCCGATTCATCGGCCATGCCCACGCCCATCCGGCATGAATACCTTTACCTGACGGATCGCTAGGATCTCGCCTTGCCATTTGGTTACCTTGCTCTGTCCATGAACCACAAAATATCCATATTCCTGATGAAGTTGTTCCATCTGCTTTTAATTGAGAAAAACCACTTAATAGCTGACCTTTTTTAAGAATAACATTGCCATTGGTATCGGTGAGATCAGCAAGGGCTCGCCCATTATAATCTTGCGCTAGCTCTTCTGCAGCAGGGCCTTCTGGATTTTGATAATCCCAAACTAAGTTATTGATTGGCTCATGATATGCCCCCCCTTCTTCGGCATATAACTCTTTCATTCTAAGAAAGATACGAGCGATGATTTCTGGATCATATAATGACTCATAAGGCGGTCTTGCTGCCGCCCAGTGCCACTGTAATAAACGCGAAGAGTTAACGATAGTGCCGTTTTCTTCAGCAAAACAGTTTGCAGGAAGCCTAAAAACTTCTGTCTGGATTTGGCTTGGATCGACATCATTCGATTCACCATGATTTTTCCAAAACTCTGCCGTTTCAGTTGGCATAGGGTCAATGCTAACTAAAAACTTCAAGTTCGATAAACCGTTACGGATACTATTTTTATCTGGTAGCGCAGCAAGAGGATTGAAACCTTGACAAATAAGACCATTGGCTTGACCATCACGCATCATTTTACTGAATCTTAATACATCATAGGTTTTATCCCATTTTGGTAACCAGTCAAATCCCCAATTGTTATCTTGAGTTGATTTATCACCATACATTGACTTCATAAAACTGACAAAGAATTTTGGGTAATTTGCCCAAAAATTAACTTCGTCTGGTCCTAGCGGTTTAGGCGTTTTTTCCTCTAAATACTGTTCGAGTGAAACTTGAGAATCTTTAGGTAAATCAAGATAAGCAGGTAAACGATTTGATAATAAACCGACATCAGTTAAACCTTGAATATTGGAATGCCCTCGTAGTGCATTAATTCCACCACCCATTACGCCAATATTACCTAAGATAAGCTGAATCATTGCAGCCGTACGGATAATTTGTGAGCCATAAGTATGCTGAGTCCATCCTAATGCATATAAAAAAGTGGCTGCTCTATCATGAGTTTTGGTGCTTGCAAGTGAGCGACAAACATGTAAAAATCCCTCAATTGGGCTTCCTGTCACTTTATTTACCATTTCAGGTGTATAACGACTGACATGATTTTTCAGTAGATTCCATACACAGCGAGGATGGCTGAGTGTTTTATCTCGAAGCGCATAACCATTTTCATCTTTTTGATATGCCCAACTGGTTGGATCATATTGGCGATTAGCTGAATCATAACCGCTAAATAACCCACTATTGGCATCAAAATTAAAATCATCACGAACAATTAAACTTGCATTACTATGGGTCACTAAATAGTCAAAGTTAACTTCGTTATTGGTAATAAGATAATTAATAATACCAAGCAAAAATGCAATATCAGATCCTGAGCGAATCGGTACATAGTGATCGGCAACCGAAGCGGTTCGATGAAAACGGGGATCAATGGCAATCAGTTCTGCGCCATTATTAATTTTTGCTTCTATGGCCCATTTAAATCCAACTGGATGAGCTTCGGCCGCATTACCCCCCATGACAATAACAACATTAGCATTTTTAATATCATTCCAGTTGTTAGTCATAGCACCGCGACCAAAAGTAGCGGCTAAACTTGATACAGAAGGACCATGACAAACCCTTGCTTGGGTTTCAAGGCTTAACATGCCTAATGCACGTGCAACTTTGAATGCCAGCCAACCTGTTTCATTACTCGCAGCTGAGGTAACAAGCCAGCCTGTTGTTGTCCAGCGATTAACTGTCGTTCCTTGTTCGTTTTTTTCAATAAAGTTTTTATCTCGGTCAGCTTTCATTAAGCGAGCAATTCGGTCAACGGCTTCATCCCAACTAATTTTTTGCCATTTATCAGAGCCTGGAGCGCGGTATTCAGGGTATTTGACACGTTGTTCACTTTTGATATAGTCAAGTACACCAGCACCTTTAGGACAAAGCGAACCACGACTAACAGGATGGTCTGGATCACCTTCAACATGGAATATGGATGATTCAGCATTTTTTGCACCATCTCCACGGCTATAAAGTAACATTCCACAGCCAACTGAACAGTAAGTACAGTTATTACGGGTTTCTTTTGATTTGAGTAATTTAAATTGGCGAGTTTGTGCGAGCGCCATATTAGGCGCTAGTCCTAGTGTGGCAACCGTTGTTCCTGCCATACCACCAGCACAGATCTTAAAGAACTGTCTACGGTTAAATAGCATATGGACTCCTTAAAAAGCTGACATTACATTATTTGATTTGTTATATTGGAATCTATTAACATCCCTATAATTTGTAATGATAATCTTTAATGGCATGGAAATAAAGGGGGAAAAAGAAAATTTGATATGCGTCAAATTTTAGATAAAAGAATTATTTTTATCTCAATTTGTTTTTTACTTTCTATACTATTTAACCTATTTATAAACATAAACTTGCCCATTTGGATAAATGGACAAGTTAAAATTAATAATCTTGTTATTTTATTGTTTTAATAAAGGGGTAATTTCGTCAATAGTTTGCATTACTCTTGCGGTAATGAGAGGTTTAAGTATTGCATTCATTTTTTCAATTTTTGATAAATTAACCCCATCTTTGTCATCTAGATAACCTTGTTCTCGTAAAGAAGCAACAAGCGTTGAAAACACACCTTTATCAAAAAATTCGGGTGCATTGATGCCATGTAAAACTGATAATCGTTCAGCTATTAACCTGCCTTCTTTTTCTAATGTTGCACGACTAATCGTTGGATCTTTTTGCAATAAAGAAAACGCAATAGCATAACGTTGTAAGGTATCTTTGGATGAAGAAGCTAGTAATTGTAACCCCGACATTTTCAAAGAGTTGAGTGTTACTTTGTCGGATGAACAGTTGATTAGGCTTAATTCGACATACGATTTAATAATTCTATGAACATATTCCGTTAGTTGCTCATCATTATGATAAAGAAATAGCTCTGATTTGATTAAAGGGAAAAGTAGTTTTACTTGTTTTAAAATTTCGTCAGATGAGATATGGTTATTTTTGAGTAAAATTCTGGCTACGATGGCTGGAATAATCAATAAATGCTGAATATTATTGCGATAATAGGTCATTAAAACTGCTTGTTCTGCAGTAAGACCAACAATTTCACCTGCCTCATCGGTTGTGATCTCAAATTTTCCCATTTCTTTGGCATGTTCGAACAATTCTTCTGCAGTTTGATCTGGAATTGTTACCAAATTTGAATAAGGAATGTTCTTTAATAATTTTAATAATTTATCAATGAATTCAATTAGCCTAACTTTGGTTAACGCTTGTTGATCTGCGGCCAACAATATTGAGCAACATAAATTCATTGCATTAATTGCGGCTGAACAATTAATGTGCTCCATTATTTGTTTAGCAAGTAAATTGGTTGTTGGTGTTAACCAACTTGGGCGTTGAGTACCAGTTGGTTCAATTTCAGTTCGCCAATCAGGAACTTGTTGGTATAAAAACTGATTCAGAGGTATCGGTTGTCCAAAATTAACATAACCAAATCCTAATTTCTTTAACTTGAAAAAGGCTTTAATTGTACGCCACAAACTCTCTTTTTCTTTCTTAGCACCACGGAGTTCATTGGCATAAGTTGCGACCTCTAAAACATGTTCATAACCAATATAAACAGGCACAACAGTAATTGGTCTGGCATCACCTCTTAACTGTGTTTGTATAGTCATCATCAACATACCTGTTTTGGGATTGAGTAATCGACCTGTGCGTGAGCGCCCACCTTCAATAAAATACTCGACAGCATAACCATGGATAAATAGTTCGGCCAAATATTCACGAAAAACAGCAGTATAAAGCTTATTTCCTCTAAATGAACGACGAATAAAAAATGCACCTAGTCTTCTAAAAATAGGACCTGCTGGCCAAAAGTTCAAATTAATGCCAGCAGCGATATGGGGTGGGACTAACCCTTGTCGATAAAGCACATAGGATAATAATAGGTAATCCATATGACTACGATGACAAGGAACATAAACAATTTCGTGTCCGTTTTGCGCAAGTTCACGGACGGGATCTGCATTTGTTACTTTAAGGCCTTGATAAAGTCGATGCCAAGCCCAAGTAAGCACAAAATCTGTTATTCTTAGCATACGATAAGAAAAATTAACTGCAATTTCGTTTAGCATAGCTAATGCATTTTTTTTAGCTTTATCAAGATTAATATTTTTACTTTTAGCTTCCTCTTGTATAGCTTCTGAGAGCCCAGGATTATTTAATAATTTATTAAGCATTTCTTGGCGAACGGGTAGTTTTGGTCCGACAGATGCCATTCTTTGTTTTGCAAAATGAATACGAGCAACACGGGCTAATTTATGAGCTAAAACAGGAAGATCTTGCTGTCTATCAACATGAATATCTTTGAATGAAACTGTACGAGAAAATCGAGTATAACAGTCTCTCCCAGATGTGATTATTTTAAAAAATTTACTAGTTGCACCAAGTACTTGTAGTGATAATTTCTTTTTACCTTCAGTATCTGGTCGACGCCCAAACATGACCGAAACAGGTAACATTTGGATGTCTAGATCATGATTTTGTTGATGTGCCGAAATATAATCTCCTAAAATTTCAATTGCTTTATTTTGTTGTTGATTGGATGCAAAAATACCAGGACCTTTATCAGTATAGATATAAGCCGGTATGGTTTTTCCATTAATATCTATGCTAATTAATGGGTCAGGTAAGTTATATTGCAAACAAAGAGACCGAATTACCATCAAATCGATTTGAGAGTTGTAAGGGAGTACGTATAAAATTGGTTTGTTGTTGTCAAGATCTAATTCTATTATCGGATCAGTAGGAATCGGTTTACTATTAACAAAAAGTTTTACCAAAATTTGGATAAGAAAAAAATAAACTTGAGTCCACCAAGAAAACATAAAAAATAAACCTCATACGTTTGTGTTATTGATATACTTAACTGATTTTAATTGTTTAACCCATCAACCAAACAACAAACAACAATAAGTGTGTTTTGCTTGTAAAGCTAGATAGCTTTTTTATGCATTAAAAAGAGCAATGAATTAAAAAAATATACTTGTTATCGTTTAATCGTTAGCAAATTTACGCAATTTTCATTTCATGTAATTTTGGATAAACTAAGAAAATCAGATTATAACGATACTTAATAGTATTATAACGGTTTATTGTTACCAACGCCACGCATCTACTTGGCTTTTATCTTCAATGTTGATCTTATTTATCAAAAAAAACAAGATGATTTGCCTAAACTACGATTATTCACTTTATTTTAGGTATCTATTAGTGGTTATTATGCTTATTTAAAATGTTTGCCCTCTTAGCGAACAGAATTCAATCAATAGTTAGATAAGAGGATTAATACGTTATTTGAATTCCATCATGGGTTATAGATGTTTACATGATAGACTGTTAGATGAAGGTTATTATTTATCTCATGAACTCGTTCGTAAGTAAATGGATAAACTTAATCTTAAAGCTAAATAGTGCAAGCAATATAAACAGACAACCAATAATAAATAATAAAAACAATATATTAATTTATTTTTGGTAAAATACCTAATGATTTTTTAGAGGTTTATTTTGATAATGAAGTGTAAATAGTTCGGTGTTTTTCTACATAATTTATTGTTATTTAGTATAATAAAACTATTAACATTATCATTTTGATTAAATTAAATTAAATTAAAT
>NZ_LZGR01000056.1:0-392 GCF_001690255.1 Gilliamella sp. App2-1 | reverse complement strand
TTCACTAAATCAATTAAATTTAAGTTATATTTAGGCTTAAAATTGTTTTGTAAGGTCAAAACTCTTGTTAAAGATGGTATTGTATGGGTAGCAGGGGATAACATGCCATCAACGATAGTACCATTAACATTGCTTAAAAAGGGAGTTGTATCTGGTTTATAGCCATATAATCCGTGATAAAATTTGGAACCACTTTCGCCAATAATTAAAACATAATTTTTATATTTATTGTTGACATTAACTACATGCCAATCGTTCTTGTTAATATTTTCTTTAAAATCTTTTAATTCAGTTATTGCATTTTTAGTGGACAAATATAATTCTTTAAAAAATATTAAGTTTGGTATAAAAATAAGACTTCCAATTAAACTAATAATTAGAATGAATTTGTT
>NZ_LZGR01000055.1:0-65999 GCF_001690255.1 Gilliamella sp. App2-1 | reverse complement strand
CCTTTGAGGATAATTTTTTGGCTAATCGCCTGTTCATGGCGAATACGCGCATACCACTGACCGCTTTCAATCTGATTGTCGTGAGTGTTATTGTCATTATCACGATTATCATTATTATCATCATCACCGTTATTATCGCCACGAGTTTGCGAGTTGTCTTGTCCGTGGCTATCTAAGCCTTTATAGTGCTCAGCATAACGATAGTCGCTGCCATAGGTGGTGCGGTCTTTGGGTTGGGTGTTAACTTCCCCCTGTAAATCAGCGAGGGCATCACGGTAGTTATAGTCTTGTACCTTGACTGAGGAGACCACCACTTCACTATGCAAGGTGATATCCCACACACTTTCAACGCCACTATCCGCCATGCCACTGGGCGGTTTATCGTCGATATCATCCACCTGCGCATAGCCTTGCTCATAATCACTTAGCACCATCACATCACAGTGGTGCTCAGCATGCGTTTCAAAGCGAAACCAGATACCGACATCAGCCAATAAGCGTTGAATAAATTCAAGGTCACTCTCTTGCCACTGCGTGATAAACTCCCGCTCAGGATAGCTCTCTTTTAACTCTAGACGGTAATCAATGCCCGTTAAACCATGACTGCGCAGCACTTCTTCAACTACACTCACCACGCTTTGCTGTTGAAATATGGCACTATGTTGCCCCACAGCCAGCCGTGCTAAACACGAGGATAACACCACCTGATAATGGGCTTCCTCTTTATTGACCGATAACTGACTAAACTCGGTAATCACCCCATGTAAGGTGCGCTTATCATTCACCGACGGTAAGTCACGTAACGATGAGATTGTTGACATTAAGCTTTGATACGGTTGATGGATAACAGGATTAAAAGAGAATGTGGCTTTTTGATTAAGCACTGAATCAATGGATAACGCTTTGTCAGAGCTGGTAAAAGTAATCACATAACGCCAAGGCTGGTTTAACGACTCATTACCGTCAACATGCCAAACCGAAATCGGCGAGCGCAGCCCCTCAACAGTTAAGCTATAGCGATTATGGCTAACGCCCCCTAAGCCCGTCACTAATCCGTCCCCAAATTCACCGATTAAGGGATTAAGCGTGTTGTCCATATTGTTTTCCTATTTTCCCTAAAATCTCTATATTTTATTGTTAATGAGGTGATTGGCTTATCGTTATTTATAGTATTGTTTTAAGCATAAACGATAATGGGAACAGAGTATAAACTATTATGAGGTAAAATTTAATGGTTTTTAATTAATGTGTTATTTAATATGAATAATTGTGTTGATTGAATAAGTATGATTTTGCTGTTAAAAGCTTTGTTGAAAAGAAATAGGCAAATTAACTTTTTATAACTTAAGCATTTTTAAAAGGTTGCAACACTATTGAGTTGTAACCTTCTATTTATGACAAACCATCAAAAGCCAATTATTGACCGATACGGCGTGTTAATTCAATAACACGGATTTTTGCCAACGCTTTTGATAGTTCTGCAGATGCTTGTGCAAATGACATATCATCGCTTGGGTGATTTATATGTTCTTGCGCTTGTCTTACTGCTTCTTGTGCTCTTGCTTCATCTAAATCTTCACCACGGATAGCGGTATCAGCTAAGATAGTGACGATATTAGGTTGAACCTCTAAGATGCCTCCAGACAGATAGATAAACTCTTCTTCACCATCCGCTTTCACAATGCCTACCATGCCTGGTTTTATGGTTGTGAGTAGGGGGGTATGACCAGGATAAATCCCAAGTTCACCTTCTTTACCTGTCACTCTGATTCGCTGAACATCACCCGAAAACAGGTGAGATTCAGCACTAACAACTTCTAATTGATAGGAAGTTAGTGCCATAATACGATCTCCATTAATATGATGTGCTCTATGAATCTCTTAGAGAGATTTTGCTTTCTCAATCGCTTCATCAATTGAACCAACCATATAGAATGCTTGTTCAGGGATGTGGTCATAATCACCGTTCATGATTCCTTTAAATGCACTAATCGTGTCTTTCAAAGGTACATATTTTCCTGGTGAACCAGTGAATACTTCTGCAACAAAGAATGGTTGAGATAAGAAACGCTGAATTTTACGAGCACGAGCAACGATCAATTTATCATCTTCTGATAACTCATCCATACCAAGAATCGCAATAATATCTTTTAATTCTTGATAACGTTGTAGAATTGACTGAACACCACGGGCACAATCATAGTGCTCTTGACCAACCACTAAAGGATCTAATTGACGACTAGTTGAATCTAAGGGATCCACTGCCGGATAGATACCTAAAGAAGCAATTTGTCGGCTCAATACGATCGTTGCATCTAAATGAGCAAAGGTTGTTGCTGGTGATGGGTCAGTCAAGTCATCTGCTGGTACATAAACGGCTTGGATTGAAGTGATCGAACCTGTTTTAGTTGATGTAATACGCTCTTGTAGTAAGCCCATTTCTTCGGCTAATGTTGGTTGATAACCCACCGCCGATGGCATACGACCTAATAATGCTGATACTTCAGTACCGGCTAAGGTATAACGGTAAATATTATCGATGAATAATAAAACGTCTTTACCTTCGTCACGGAATTTTTCAGCCATAGTTAAACCCGTTAATGCAACACGTAAACGGTTTCCTGGTGGCTCATTCATCTGACCATAAACTAACGATACTTTATCAAGTACGTTTGATTCTTTCATTTCGTGGTAAAAGTCATTACCTTCACGGGTACGTTCACCCACACCAGTAAATACTGAGTAACCAGAGTGTTCGATAGCGATATTACGGATTAATTCCATCATATTAACGGTTTTACCTACACCCGCCCCACCGAATAGACCTACTTTACCCCCTTTAGCAAATGGACAAATTAAGTCGATAACTTTTATACCAGTTTCAAGTAACTCTGTTGAGTTTGCAAGTTCTTCATAGGTTGGTGCTGCGCGATGAATCGCCCAACGTTCTTCTTCACCAATTGGACCCGCTTTATCGACAGGATCACCAAGTACATTCATAATACGACCCAGTGTTTTTGTCCCCACTGGTACTTCAATGCCGTGGCCTGTGTTTCTAACTTTAAGTCCACGTCTTAAGCCATCAGATGACCCCATTGCGATGCAACAAACAACGCCACCACCTAATTGTTGCTGAACTTCCAGAACTAATTTTTCAGTGCCTGTTTCCACTTCTAATGCATCATATACCTTTGGTACTGCATCTTCTGGGAATTCGACATCAACCACCGCACCGATGATCTGGACAATCTTTCCAGTAGCCATTTTTAATCCTCTACGTCTTTTTCTTAACTATAAGCCAATATTTAGCACTAACCTGAAACAGCGGCTGCACCGGATACAATATCAATCAATTCATTCGTGATAGCACCTTGACGTGCTTTGTTGTACACAATTTGTAATTCATTAATTAGGTTTGCACCGTTATCTGTTGCCGCTTTCATGGCTACCATTCTTGCTGCTTGTTCACTCGCTAAATTATCAACCACTGCTTGGTAGACTTGTGATTCAATATAGCGACGTAAAATCACATCTAATAGTGATTTAGCATCAGGCTCATAAATATAATCCCATGATGAAGCTTTAAGTTCTTTATCTTCTGATGGTGGTAATGGTAATAATTGCTGGATTGTTGGCTTTTGTGACATAGTATTAATAAATTTGTTAGTAACGATATATAATTTATCAATTTTACCGTTGTCATATGCCTCAAGCATTGTTTTTACCGGACCAATTAAATCGGATAAATTGGGTTCATCCCCCAAGTTAGTCACTTGGGTTAAGATGTTTGCTTTTACTGATGAGAAAAACGAAACACCACGCGAACCAACTAAAGCAACATCAGCTTCAACACCTTTTTCCTGCCATGCTGACATGTCAGCAATGACAGTTTTAAATAGATTGATATTTAAACCACCACATAAACCACGATCGGTTGAAATAATAAGGTAGCCAACTCGCTTTACATCTCTTTCTTCTAAATAAGGATGTTTGGCGCCTATCTGAGCTAACGCTAAATGTCCAATTACTTCGCGGATCATTTCGGCATAGGGTCGACTAGCGGCCATTCTATCTTGTGTTTTGCGCATTTTAGAATTGGCAACCATTTCCATTGCTTTAGTGATCTTTTGCGTACTTTGGATACTGGCAATCTTTGTTCTAATCTCTTTTGCATTAGCCATTTGTTACCTCACCCTTACCAAGTTTGAGTCGATTTAAAGCTTTCAAGTAATGCTTTTAGCTTACTTTCAATCTCATCATTGTAATTACCGGTCTCGTCGATTAATTTGACAAAATCGGCATATTGACTATGGGCATAAGCAAGTAATGCTGTTTCAAATGGTAATACTTTAGCCAATTCTACATCTTCAAGATAACCACGTTCAGCGGCGTAAAGTACAATTGCTTGTTCAGCAACAGTCATTGGTGAGTATTGCTTTTGTTTTAACAATTCGGTTACTTTTTCACCGTGGCTTAATTGGTTTCTTGTTGCTTCATCTAAGTCAGATGCAAATTGAGAGAATGCAGCTAATTCACGATACTGTGCAAGCGCAGTACGAATACCACCTGATAGTTTTTTCATTATCTTCGTTTGTGCAGCACCACCCACACGTGAAACCGAAATACCTGGGTTAACCGCAGGACGGATACCTGAGTTAAATAGGCTAGTTTCAAGGAAAATCTGACCATCAGTAATCGAAATTACGTTAGTTGGTACGAATGCCGAAACGTCACCTGCTTGAGTTTCAATAATTGGTAATGCTGTTAATGAACCGGTTTTGCCCTTAACTTCGCCTTTTGTGTACTCTTCAACATAAGTTTCGTTCACACGCGCTGCACGTTCAAGTAAACGAGAGTGAAGATAAAATACATCACCCGGGTAAGCCTCACGTCCTGGTGGACGACGAAGTAATAACGAAATTTGACGATAAGCAACCGCTTGTTTAGATAAATCATCATAAACAATTAATGCATCTTGACCACGATCACGGAAGTATTCACCCATTGCACAACCCGCATAGGGTGCTAAGTATTGTAACGCAGCTGATTCAGACGCCGATGCCACAACCACAATTGTGTTTTTAAGTGCACCATAATCTTCAAGTTTACGCACAACATTGGCAATTGTTGATTGTTTTTGACCAATGGCAACATAAATACATTTTACACCAGAGTCACGTTGGTTGATGATTGCATCAACAGCAAGCGCTGTTTTACCGGTTTGACGGTCACCAATGATAAGCTCACGTTGCCCTCGACCAATTGGAATCATTGAGTCAACAGCTTTATAACCAGTTTGTAATGCTTGGTCAACCGATTTACGATCGATAACACCTGGCGCAACAACTTCGACTGGTGAATAACCATCATTTTGAAGTGAGCCTTTACCATCAATTGGCTCGCCTAGCGTATTAATAACGCGACCTAATAAACCCTCACCAACGGGTACTTGTAAAATACGACCTGTACATTGTACTTTCATACCTTCGGACAAGTCTTCGTATGGTCCCATGACCACCGCACCGACAGAGTCTCTTTCAAGGTTTAATGCCATTGCATATCGGTTACCTGGTAATGCAATCATTTCACCTTGCATTACATCTGTTAATCCGTGGATTCGAAGAATACCATCACTTACCGATATGATAGTTCCTTCATTGTGAGCATCACTCACAATATTGAACTGAGCTATTCGCTCTTTAATTAGTTCACTTATTTCAGTTGAATTTAGCTGCATTATCAGTCCCCTTAAGACTGTAGAGCGTCATTTAAACGATTTAAACGCCCTCTGATACTACTATCAATAACCATGTCGCCCGTACGAATAATAAAACCAGAAATGAGCGTTTTATCTATATGACATTTTAGTTTTACTTTTCGTGATAAACGTTTTTCGACAGCGACAGAAATCTTATTAAGTTGTTCATTTGTTAGCTCACTGGCAGAAATGACTTCCACATCTGCTTGTGATTCTTTATCTAAACAATATTGCTCAAACAAGGTTAATACTTCAGGTAGGAGTGATAACCGTTTGTTTTCAGCCATAATCTTAATAAAGTTAGTGCTAAACTCATCTAACACATCTTGACAGATGTTGATGAGTAAATTAGCCACCGAATCGGTTTTCATGTCAGATGTTAAAATACTTCTTATTTGAGTATCTTTACTCACTTCAGATGTCAACACTAACATTTTATGCCATGATTCGATGCTGTTTTTTTCTACCGCAAAATCAAAAGCGGCTTTAGCATAAGGGCGAGCAATCGTAATTAAGTCAGCCATTGCTCTATTCTCCTTATAGTTCAGCTACGAGTTTATCAATGATGTCGCTATTTGCGGCTTCATTAACAGACCGTTGAATAATTTTTTCTGCACCAGCAATAGCAAGTGTAGCAACTTGTTGTTTGAGCTCTTCTTTAGCTCGTTTACGTTCGGCTTCTACTTCAGCAAGTCCTTGAGCAACAATTCGTTCTTTTTCACGAGAAGCTTCTTGTTTTGCTTCTTCAAGAATGGCTGCTTTACGTTTGTTGGCTTGCTCAATAATTGCATTAGCCTCAACCTTAGCCTGTTGCATTATGTCAGATGTATTTGCTTTGGCTAATTCCAAATCTTTTTTTGCTGTTTCTGCTGAAGCAAGTCCTTCGGCTATCTCTTTTTGGCGTTTTTCAATTGCGCTAATAACAGGAGGCCAAACAAACTTCATACAGAACCAAACAAACAATACAAATGTAATTGCTTGGCCGAGGAGCGTTGCGTTCATATTCATGACACGATTCCTCTTAAATTTTTATTAGCCTGCGACAGCAAAAATAACATAAAGTGCAATACCCACACAGATCATTGGGATAGCATCAACTAGGCCCATAACAATAAAGAATTGAGCACGTAACATAGGCATTAATTCTGGTTGGCGAGCAGCGCCCTCTAAAAATTTGCCACCTAATAAACCAATACCAACTGCACCACCAATTGCAGCTAATCCCATCATAATGCCTGCGGCTACAAATAACATACTATCCATTATATACTCCAGTTTATTATCAAAAAAATATTAAAATTAATGATCTTCCGTTGCCGATGCCATAGCTAAATAGACGATCGTCAACACCATAAAAATAAAAGCTTGTAACGTAATTATTAAAATATGGAAAATGGCCCATGGTAACGATAATACCCACTGTGACCACCAAGGTAATAACGCAGCTATTAAGATGAAGATAAGTTCACCAGCATACATATTCCCGAAAAGTCGAAGTCCTAAAGAAACAGGTTTAGCTAATAGGCTAACTAATTCAAGTACTAAATTGATAGGCGCAAATACCCAGTGATTAAATGGGTGCAAGGTATATTCTTTGATAAAGCCTGAAATACCTTTGTACTTGATTGAATAAATGATGATAAGTGCAAACACGCCTAAAGACATTGACATGGTAATGCTAACATCTGCGGTTGGTACCACTCTTAAATGTGATAGACCTAAATATTGACCTGCATAAGGTAAAAAATCAACCGGGATAAGATCCATTAAATTCATTAAGAAAACCCAAATAAACACTGTTAATGCTAACGGCGCAATGAGCTTATTTTGACCGGTAAACATGTCCTTTACTGTATTGTTGACAAATTCAAAGATCATTTCTACTGCACATTGTAGTTTACTTGGTACGCCACTGGTTGCTTTTTTTGCTACGCGATGGAATATCCATAAAAAAATAACACCCAGTAGGATCGAAAAGAACAATGAGTCAAGATTAAAGGTCCAAAAACCAGAACCGACTTGCAAGTTCTCAAGATGATGCTTGATATAAGCTTGTGGTGAAGCTGGAGAGGAAACTGACATATAACCCTCTTAACCTATTTCTAAAAATAAAAATATTGCTCATGCTTTCGTTTGAAAGATATAAGCAATTGCTGTAATAATCCGAAGTTGCTATTTTAAACCTAATTGCCTATATTAAGTCAACCTTTGATTAAAAAAACTAAGAATTTAGACACTTTTTACTAATTTTGTGTAAATATGCGTAACTTTGCGTATTATTTCAAATCCAATATTACTAAACCACAGTTTGATTAATGAGCATTATTAATGCTATTTTTAAGCTTTAACCGTGGTGGCGATAGTTTCGGCCAATTTTTGTACTTCAACTTTATTGATGCCTTCAACCATGACGCGAATTAGTGGTTCTGTTCCTGATTTACGGATCAATACCCGACCATGATGACCAAGTTGTTTTTCTGCTTGCTCAATTGCCGATTTTACCGTATCACTATTGAGCGGATCATGTTCGCCTGAAAATTGAACATTAATTAATATTTGTGGCAACATTGTCATGCCACTGCACAAATCTGCCAACGACATGTCATTACGTACCATTGCCGCTAGTACTTGTAAACCAGCAACAATACCATCACCCGTGGTGGTTTTATCTAATAGTAAAACGTGCCCCGAATTTTCAGCACCTAAGCGCCAATTTTTCTCGACTAATTTTTCAAGTACATAACGATCGCCTACTTTGGCTCGCACAAAAGGAATACCAAGCTTTTTAAGCGCTATCTCAAGCCCCATATTGCTCATTAAAGTGCCGACAACGCCGCCTTTTAGTTGACCTTGTCTTAATGCTTCGCGTGCAATGATGTAGATAATTAAATCACCATCAATTTTGCAACCTTTATGATCAACCATAATGATGCGATCGCCATCGCCGTCTAATGCAAAACCTAAATCGGCCTTTTCATCAATCACACTTTTAGCTAATGCTTTTACGTCAGTTGCACCACAGTTTTCGTTGATATTAACCCCATTAGGCTCACAGCCAATTTTAATCACTTGTGCACCAAGCTCTCGTAATACTTTAGGCGCGATGTGATAGGTAGCGCCATTTGCACAATCAACAACAATTTTTAATCCTGCCAAACTTAAATCATGATCGAATGTACTTTTACAAAATTCGATATAACGACCTGCTGCATCGGTGATACGGCTTGCTCGGCCGAGTTGTTTGGATTCTACGCAATCGATCTTTTTTTCAAGTTCGGCTTCGATCTCTAATTCGATGGTATCATCAAGCTTTTTTCCTTCGGTTGAAAAGAACTTAATACCATTATCATAAAAAGGATTGTGTGAGGCTGAAATGACTACACCAGCATCAGCACGGAAAGTGCGAGTTAAATATGCAATGGCTGGAGTTGGCATGGGTCCTGTAAAAGCAGCGGCAACGCCTGCGGAAGCAAATCCTGCTTCTAGTGCTGATTCAAGCATATAGCCTGAAATGCGGGTATCTTTACCGATTAATACTTTTTTAACGCCATCTTTGGCAAGCACACGACCCGCTGCCCAGCCTAATTTGAGCGCAAAATCTGGTGTGATAGGATACTCTCCAACTTTACCGCGAATCCCATCGGTACCAAAATATTTTCGTTTAGACATCTAATTCCCTCACACTAATAGTATTGTTTTTGATAACGTTTTATCTGCAACACTTTATTTTATTGCAAATATAACCACTATCTTTTGATAAACACATATTTTAAGTTGTAAAAACTTTCAGGAAAGTATACCGTTTAGTATAAACTTACTCTCGATTATCATTAGCAAATTTTAATAATACTTGGCTCTCTTTAATAAAACGCTCTGCGTAAGAGCCAAACCAAGCGGTAACTTCATTAAAATTCTGGATAAATTTTGTTTTATCGCGGTGTTCAATTATTTTAACCATTTGCCCAAATCGTTCGTAATAGCGTTTGATTAATTCGATATTATCATCCGAAGCCATAATGATATCGGCATAAAGCTCAGGATCTTGAGCAAATAAGCGCCCTACCATCATCAGTTCAAGCCGATAAATCGGTGAGGAAAGTGCGATCAATTGTTCTAAATCAGCCTGTTCACGTTGCAAATTAACGCCATACGAAAAAGAAGTAAAGTGTCGTAATGCTTGGATGAACGACATGCATTTGTCATGCTCTTTGGCATCAATAGCACATAAATTAGCCCCCCAAATACGCATTTGTTCAATTAGCCATTGGCATTTATCTGGGTATCGACCTTCACAGTAAACAATAATTTGTTTGGCTAAATTGGATACATCTGGACCAAACATCGGGTGTAAACCGACAACAGGACCATGATGTTTATCAAGCATAGCTTGGAGTGGTTTGGCTTTTATAGATGTAAAATCCGTTAAAATACAATCTTTCGGTAATTGTGGTAGTTGTTTAATGATTTCACAAGTTTTGTTAATAGGCACAGTCACAATCACTGCCGCTGCATCGGCGACCACTTCGGCAGCTTGATGCATCGTTTTTGATCCTAATGTTTTAACCTGATAGCCAGATAAAGCAAATAAGTGAGCAAATAATCGCCCCATTTGCCCATTGCCGCCAACAATAACTATCGATCCTTGACCTCTATAGACTTTTTTAAAGCCTTTATCATTTTCGCTAATATAAGACTCACGCATTAAACGACGTAAAATATCTTCAATCAATGCGGATGATATACCTGCTTTTTCAGCTTCTTGACGCCTTTTAGCTAGCATTTCTGCTTCACGCTTAGGATCGTAAATAGGAATACCGTGTTTGCTTTTTACTTCGCCAACTTCGGCAACTAATGCTAATCGCTTGGTAATTAAAGATAAAATAGATTTATCAACTTCATCGATTTTATTGCGCAAGGCAAGTAATTCCGTAGACATATTCGGTGATTCCTTTTATCACAAATGGTGGCTTTTATTGTAATAGCTTAACAGTATATCGTATTTTTGTTACGATGCGTATTTAGAACATGGAAACAAATACAATAAATTTATTATGAAAGTTATCTCGTTTAATATTAATAGCCTTCGCGCGCGAATTCATCAATTAGCAGCAATTATTGATACTCACCAACCAGATATTATTGGTTTACAAGAAACGAAGGTTCATAACGATCAGTTTCCTATTGACGAATTAGCACAGTTTGGTTATCACTTATATTATCACGGACAAAAAAGTCACTATGGAGTGGCGTTATTAACTAAGCAAAAACCATTGTCCGTACAGTATGGCTTTCCAACCGATAGTGATGATGCGCAATGTCGTTTGATTATGGCTGAGCTACCAACTAGTCAAGGCAATTTGACGGTAATTAATGGTTATTTTCCTCAAGGTGAAAGTTTACATCATGAAATTAAATATCCTGCTAAACGTAAATTTTATCAGGATTTAATAACCTATATAAATCAGCAACAATTAAGCTGTCAGTTATCTTTAATTATGGGTGATATGAATATTTGCCCAACCGATTTAGATATTGGAATTTTAGAAGAGAGCCGTAAACGTTGGCTACGCACAGGTAAATGTTCATTTTTGCCGGAAGAACGTGAATGGATGAATAGTATAATGTCGCTCGGTTTTATTGATACTTACCGCAATACTCACCCAACTGAGCTTGAATATTCTTGGTTTGATTATCGTTCTAAAGGTTTTGAGACCCATACTGGGCTAAGAATCGATTTAATATTAGCAAGCCAAAAAATGATGGCGCATTGCAAGCAAACTGGGATTGATTATGATATTCGTGCAATGGAAAAGCCATCTGATCATGCGCCAATTTGGGCTCAGTTTGATTTAGTTTAAACTTATCTAGTTATAAAAGGATAACCGCATGCAAAACAGTTCTATTTTATCGGTCAAAGATCTTAATCAAATGGTTAAAGAGCTGCTTTGTGATGCTATTGGTCAAATTTGGTTAATGGGAGAAATTTCAAACTTTTCACGTCCATCATCAGGACATTGGTATTTTTCATTAAAAGACGATAGCGCACAAGTGCGCTGTGCCATGTTTCGCAATAGTAATTTTCGTGCCGGTTTTTCACCACAAAATGGGCAGCAGGTTTTAGTCAGGGCAACAGTGACACTATATGAAGCGCGCGGTGAATATCAGCTGGTTATTGATAAAATTCAACCGGCAGGTGTGGGATTATTGCAGCAAAAGTTTGAACAGCTAAAACAAAAACTGTCTGATGAGGGCTTATTTGATCCTATTTATAAACAACCATTACCTGAAAATATTCGTACCGTTGGTATTATTACTTCGTCAACGGGGGCTGCACTACATGACATTTGTCAGATATTAAAACGCCGTGATCCCAGTTTGGATTTGATTATTTACCCAACGCAAGTGCAAGGCAGCGAAGCGGCAGGGCAAATTGCAAAGATGATTCTCATTGCCAATATTCGTCAAGAATGTGATGTTTTAATCGTTGGACGAGGTGGTGGCTCGCTTGAAGATTTATGGTCATTTAATGAAGAAGTGGTGGCAAGGGCTATTTATTCTAGTCAATTACCCATTGTGAGCGCAGTTGGGCATGAAATTGATTTTACGATTGCCGATTTTGTGGCTGATATGAGAGCAGCAACGCCATCAGCGGCAGCAGAGCTTGTGAGCCGAGATAGTTTAGAACAAGTAAAACGCTTACAAGTTCAAGAACAGCATTTATCCATGGCAATGGATTATTATTTAATGCAATGCCGAGAAAAACTCAATAAATGGCGTCATCAATTACAAACTCAGCATCCACAAGCAAAACTAGAAAAACAATTGAATCAACTATTAAGCTGCCGTCATTCACTCTATGACAATATTCAGCAATATTTACTTAAACTATCAAATCGTCATAATTCACTAGATAGACGATTATTACGAGTATCGCCACAAAATAACATGACTTATTTAGGGCAAGTGGTATGGCAAAAACAGCAGCAACTCATTAATTTAATTAAGCAAAAGTTAACAGAATCACAACATCAATTTGTTTTGCAAACTTCCCAACTCAATAGTGTCAGCCCACTTGCTACACTTGAGCGGGGCTATTCAGTCACTACCAGCCAAAACAACTCAGTGGTGCGTGGCTTTGAGCAAGTTACTGTCGGTGATTTTATAATAACAAGGCTAAAAAAAGGCAAGCTGGTTAGCCAAATTACTGAAATAAAAAAATAGGTAAATACTAGAACAAATTGCAAGCTATTTACTGAAAAAATTATTGATATTTATCTTAATTTTAATAATAAAATTGTTTTGCAAATCAATATCTACAAGGCATAATAAAGGCAAATTTATTGAAATTTGATTATTACTAAGTAATATATCATAAGGAGTTATAATGAAAAAACTTACCTTAATGGTAATCTTTTGTGCATTAACGTTACAAGGTTGTGTTGCTGCAGTGATTGGGGCAGGTGCAGGAGCTACAGCAAAAGTTGCAACAGATCCTCGTACTGCTGGAACTCAAGTTGATGATACTACCCTTAATTCACGTATGGGGATGAAAATAAAGAATCATGGACCAACTTTTATCGGATCACGGATTTTATCAAGCGTTTATAATGGAAATATTCTTTTAACTGGACAAGCAAATAGTCAACAAATTGAAAAAGCCGAAAACCTTGCTTATCAAGTTGAAGGGGTAAAAAAAGTCTATAACCAAATTCGTATTGGTCAACCAGTTAGTGCCGGTACTGTTACGAATGATACATGGATAACCACTAAAGTTAAATCTCAGTTCATTTTAGATGCCAAAACAAAAGCGCGTAATATCAAAGTCGTAACCGAAAATAGTGAAGTGTTTTTAATTGGTATTGTTACGCCAGAAGAAGGTAAAACTGCTGCTGAAATTGCAAGTAAAGTTAATGGCGTAAAAAAAGTTATAACACTATTTACTTATCCTGAAAATTAAACAGTAACTATATGAACGACAGGGGGGCGCATTAGCCAGCCCCCTTTTTTATGCCACCGATTTTATACGTTCAATTAATTTGGCAAGTCCGTGCAAACGTGATTGGCTGAGCTGATCAGAAATTTTTAACTGACTTAATAGGGATTGAAAATCGATTGCTGCAATTTCTTGTGCTGTTTTGTGATTGGCAATGATGATTAAAATGGCTAATAACCCTTTCACAATTCGCCCTTCACTATCGCCACTAAAAATATAGGTATTATCTGCTTGTTTTTGATAAATCAGCCAAACTCGGTTTTCGCAACCATTAACTTGATTTTGCGCTGTCTTTAGTTGTTCATGAAAATCAGGTAATTGCTTTGCTAACATTACCAACTGCCGATAACGATCTTGCCAAGTATGTTGCTTTGCAAATAACTCAGTTAAACTTTGCTGTGATAGCATAATATTGACCTATTTATGGTTGACTATTTTGTAAAAAACTTTCAGGAATCTATACCATTTAGTATAGAATTATACCAATATTTCAATCGCACTTTGCAATACTGAAATAAATTTCTCCACATCTTGCTGATTATTATATGGCATTAATGATAGACGAATTGCACCATGGCAACCTAATTTACTCATCAAAGGCTGAGCACAAAACTCGCCTGTGCGGATCGCAATATTTTGTTCACTTAACAAGATAGCAATATCATTATGATGAATATTGTTAAGATTAAACGTGATGATCGGGCTACTATCCACACTATAAAATTGAATATCCGCAAATTGGTTTAGTTGTGATTTTGCGTAGAAAGCGAGCTGCTTTGTGTAGTTCTCTGCTTGCTTATTATCCCAACTTTTTAACCATTCAAGTGTTGCATTAAAACCAAGAATGCCAGCAATATTGGGTGTACCTGCTTCAAATTTATAGGGAGGATCTTCTTGAATAAAATCATTAAACGAGGTGCTTTTTAGCATTTTACCGCCACCATGCCAAACCGACATTTGCTCAAATAAGGCTTTTTTACCATATAAAACACCAAGACCCGTTGGTCCATACAATTTATGCGCTGAAAAAGCATAAAAATCGATATCTAATTGCTGAGCATCAAGCGCATGATGAACTATGCCTTGAGCTCCATCAACAACTAAAATCGCATTATGTTGATGCACAAGGTGGCTAATTGTTGCTAAATCAGGACAAAATCCAGTTACGTTTGACATTTGGGTTATTGCAACAAGTTTAGTTTTTACTGACAATAGTGATAATAATTCATCAATATCCGATGACCATTTTATGACTTTAGCACCCGTTTGCTTAGCAACAATTAGCCAAGGTAATAAATTGCTATGATGCTCTAATTCACTCACAATAATTTCATCATCAGGTTGTAGCAATGGGCGAGCATAGCTTTGCGCAATGAGGTTGATTGATTCAGTTGCTCCGCGAGTCCAGATAATTTCAGTGCTGTTATTAGCATGAATTAAATCGGCAACATTTTGCCTTGCCTTATCAATTGTTGCGGTGACTTGCAAGGCAGTATTATGCAAACTACGCTGGGCTGTTGCGGTATTTTCTAAATAGTAGGCAAGCGTTGCATCAATCATCTGTTGTGGTTTAAGTGCGGTTGCTGCCGAGTCAAGATAGACGCTTTCACTATTAAGTGCAGGGAAATTTGCCCTAAATTGTTCAGGCAGAAAATATTTATTGGGTAAGTTCAAGTCCGGCAATACCATTCCAGTAACCATTACAATCTCGTTTATGTTCAATTTGCAGTGGATTTAATCCATCTTCGTTAGCTTTAAACTGCTTTACAATATCGAGTGTTTCAAGACCAAGTGGTGAAATTCTTACGATATCGACTAAACCTTTCATCTCTTTGAGATTATTACCTAAGTTATAACAATAACCACTTTGAGTCTGAATACCGTTTAACACAAATACTTTCTGCTGTTCTTGTGAGAACACTTCACGACCAACCGGATACTTAATGCAGCAAGTTTCACACTTATCTTTTGGTTTATCTTCCGATCTTGCGGTAAAACAGCGAGCCGAATAAGCTAAGGGTAAATAGCCGTAACTGAAAACTTCAACGTCAAAATTTCGTTCAACATTTAAACTTTCAAGCTGATTAAGTACATTCGCTAACCAGTCACGAGAAAGCTCAACTGGCATACACCAACGTACCATCCCTTGTTTTTGTAATAATCTTAATGTTAATGCGTTATAACAGTTAATAGCAGGGCCTGCAACAAATGGTAATTTATGCTCCTGCGCAATATTAATGGCGGCTAAATCATTTGCTTCTACTAAAAAATCGCCATTATTCACTAACTGCCGTAAGTCGTTTAATTCTGATGGCGCTTCAAGTAACGCTAAGGTTGAAAGTACCACTTGTTTGCCCGATTTAGCAATCTCTTTTGCGAGTTCAAGCCAGTTTGGCACTTTCATTTCACGGCGTTTAGTACACACCGTTTCGCCCATATAAATAATATCGGCTTCGCTATTTTTTGCGGCGTGATAAAACGCTTCTGTTGTGGTTTTAGGCCAATAATAAAGCACTGGTCCTAATGCGTATTTCATAGTTTTGCTCACTATATTTATGTTAGATTTACTCACTAATTAAAGCTGACGCTACTGGTTCATTGCATAGGCAAAATTGAGAAAAGACTAAAGCATGTCCTTTTAAGAATTATCTTTCGATAATTAATGTTACCCTATTGCCATTTACGGTGATAAGCACCTAATGTTGTTTGTGTTCCTTCTGATACTGAACCAAGCATATCCATCCAACTTTTTTCTGCTTGGTATGATTGCGGATTAGCTTTATAGCGATCGATAGCTTGTCGCCATACTTTAGTCACTTGCTCGACATAAGCAGGGCTACGTTGACGCCCTTCAATTTTAACCGAGGCAATATTAGCAGCAAACAGTTCAGGTAATAGCTCAATGGTATTTAGGCTGGTTGGTTCCTCGATTGGATGATAAAGCGCGTCACCAACAAAATAACGCCCTTTACATAGGGTTGGATAACCTGCATTTTCGCCTTTTTTATGGCAATCAATTAACACATTATTCAATCGTGACTCAAGGCCTTTTTCGGTCTCTTCCCAACGGACAAATTTAGCTGGCGAACAAGCCCCAACAGTATTAGGCGATTCACCGGTTAAATAAGATGACAAATAGCAGCGACCTTCCGCCATAATGCACAGGCTACCAAAAGCAAACACTTCAAGTGGAACAGGGGAAACTTGTGATAGTTGTTTGACTTGATGTATCGAAAGTACACGCGGTAACACTATGCGATGTACCTGAAAATTATTATAGTAAAACTTAATCGACTCTTCATTGGTCGATGACGCTTGCACAGAAACATGACGCTCAAGATTAGTATATTTTTCAGCGGCATAATCAAGCATAGCCAGATCGGCAATAATTAACGCATCAGCACCAATATTGGCTGCAGTATCAACCGCATATTGCCAACGCTGAAAATTTTCTGGGTGGGCAAAAGTATTAATGGCAATATGTAACTTTTTGCCACGTTTATGTACATAATCAGATGCTTCAATCAATCGCTTCTCATTAAAATTTAAACCAGCAAAATGACGGGCATTGGTATCATCTTTTAAACCAATATAAACAGCATCAGCGCCATTATCAATGGCCACTTTTAGTGATGGTAAAGATCCTGCTGGACAAAGGAGTTCCATAATTATTCCTAACTTGATTTCGGTAGTTTAAACGCCCTGTATTATGCAATAATTCCGAGTGTAATGCGAATAGAAAGCAATGTTACGGACAAAAAAGTAGTATCTGTTAAATAGTCATGTTAATTTCTATCAAAAAAGAGATATTAGTCATGAGCATAATTAAAAACATTTAATCATCAAAACGTTGAATGTAACCTTTAGCTCGTGTTGTTGAGTCATAAAAAATACTTTTATGACAATATGCTGCTAGATTGGTGCATTTAAAACGGTTAAAACAGTATTTATAAAAAATGTTTTTACTTAGACTGGAAGTCTAATGTAGTATTTATCCGTTTATTATAAATACAAATTAAATTGTGTATTGTTAAAATTGACGTTCATTCCAAACCTCTGCGTGCAATATATTCAAACCGATATTGGAAACCCCTTAAATATTGAATACTGTATTCAAATATTTCCCCACTAACTAATTCACTGGTCGAACGTAGGCGTAGTACAGGATAGTTTGTTTCGATATTTAAATGCTTAGCAACAATGCTAGTAGCTAAAACGGGCTTTAAGTCTTGCTTGCTATGGGATATCTGATAACCTTTTTGTTTTTCAATATAGTGATATTTTGATGTCTGCATTACTTTAACACTAAGATCAGTAAATAGTGATAATGGCATATAACTTTGTTCTAAAATTTCAGGTTCATCATCAATTGTTCTAATACGTACTATAGAATATACCTGCGTACCAATTCCAATTTTTAGATTATCTGCAATAACGGGTTGTGCTTGCTCTAACTGAAAATGTATTACTTTTGTACCTGAAATTCGTCCTTGTGAGGTAATATTTTCGTCAAATCCTTTTAATTGAAAGGCATCATGTTTGTCAGAATTACATTTTACATAAGTACCGCTGCCTTTGATTCTCTCTAATAATCCCTGTTTTTCAAGCAATTCAAGGGCTTTACGAACCGTGACACGACTCACATTATATATATCTTGTAAAGAATGTTCTGTTGGTAGTACATCTTCAACATTTAATTCGCCAGAACGAATTTTTTTTTCAATAGTTTCAGCAATTTGTCGGTATAGTGGTTTACTCACGGCAATATCCTACATATCAAATTTTCATTATATTAACATTGAATAATTAAAATAGCATCAAATGAAAAATTTATTATTAATCAATTATCAAATATAGTAGAGCGTATTATTTAATACATTTTACTAACAACAAAAAATTTTTGTGATCCTTTTCACATTTGTATTAAATAAGTATTATTATAAATAAAACTTATTGATAACATGTTTTAACTAAATTTTTATTTAACAAGTACAATTTAGGGAACATGCTATGAAAAAGATTAATTTAACTGTTGTTGGTGCTGGTAGTACTTATACCTTAGGTATTATGAGAAGTCTTGTAACAGAAAAAGAGAACTTTCCATTAAGAAGAGTTGTTTTTTATGATATTGATGCAGCTCGCCAAGAGTTAAATGCAAAAGCAACTGAAATCATGTTTAAAGAACTCTATCCAGAAATTGAAGAGTTTACTTATACAACAGATAAAAAAGTCGCTTTTGAAAACTCTGATTTCTTTTTTATGCAAATTCGTTCAGGTGGTTTAAAAATGCGTGAACGTGATGAACAAATCCCATTGTCTTATCACTGTGTAGGTCAAGAAACTTGTGGTGCAGGCGGCATGGCTTATGGATTGCGTTCAATTGGGGATATGATTGAACTTATACGTGAAATTCGTTCATATCAAAAGAATGCTTGGATTTTAAACTATACCAATCCAGCAGCGCTTGTTGCCGAAGCCTTAAACCGAGAATTTCCTGACGATAATCGAATCTTAAACATTTGTGATATGCCTGCAGCAATCATGGTAAGTTATGCAAAATTACTTAACTGTGAGATTTGGGATTTTGTACCAGAATACTTTGGGTTAAATCATTATGGTTGGTTTACAAAAGTTAAAAATAAACAAGGCGAAGATTTAACCCAACGAATTAAAAATATTATCTTAAAAGATGGTATTAAAGCTGTTGACTCAATTATAGCTAATGATCCTTCGTGGCAAGCAACGTTTAAAAACATGGAAACCATGTTAAGAGATAACCCTGAATTTTTACCAAATACTTATTTACAATACTATTTATATCCAGAAAAAATGGTGAGTAAAGAAGATATTAATAATACTCGCGCGCGTCAAGTTATCAATGGTCGTGAAAAAAATGTATTTGAAATGTGTAAACGTATTATTGAAAAAAGCTCCATTGCTGGTGAAGAAATCCATGATGATATTCATGGTCGTTATATGATTCGAGTTGCAGCATCGCTAGCCTATAACAAAGGAGATATTTATCTTGTGATTGTCCCAAATAAAGGCGTTATTAGTAACATACAAGATGATGCAATGGTTGAAGTACCATGTATGTTAACCTCTGATGGTCCTAAAGCTTTTGCTATTGGTAAGATCCCAACATTCCAAAAAGCGATGATTGAAATCCAATTAGGTTATGAAAAATTAGTTGTTGATGCCTGGTACGAAGGCTCTAAACAAAAATTAATCAATGCATTAACACTAAATAGAACGGTTGTTAATGTCCCTAAAGCAAAAGCAATCGTTGAAGAAATATTGAACGAAAATAAAGATTATTTGCCTCAGTTTTTTAAATAATACTTTTATATCAATAATGAATAATACTAAAGTTTCGATTAATGCTTAGTGATATTCATAAATATGCGTATGACTATTTTAAAATAATGAAGTCAATATATTAATAAAAGGTTAATGTATATGAGAAACACAATTCAACGTTTTGGGGCAGCAATGTTTGTTCCTGTTTTACTCTTTCCTGCTGCTGGTATTTTATTGGGATTGACTGTTGTTTTACTGAATCCTCATTTATTCCCCTTTGCCATAGAAGGGTCTATTTATGTCAAAATTGTTAATGTATTCCAAAAAGCATCGCTGGTTTTATTTCAAAATATGCCTATGCTGTTTGCTCTTGGCTTACCGATTGCATTAGCAAAAAGGGCATCTGGTCGAGCCGTCTTAGCTGCTTTTATCTCTTATTTAACATTTAACTATTTTATTGGAGGGATTCTTGATATTTGGAGTGAACAACTTGAAATCAATTACCAAGTTGGGCAAACAGGATTAACTCAAATTGGGGGTGTATTAACATTAGATACTTCAATTGTTGGCTCTATTATAACTGCAGCTTTTACCGTTTGGATTCATAATCGCTATTTTGATTTACGTTTACCAGAATGGGTAAATGTATTTACGGGTACTCCCTTAATCGTTATTATCTGTTTTCCTTTAATGCTTATATTAGCTATATTGACGGTATTAATTTGGCCTCCAATTCAAAACGGAATTCAAACTTTACAGAGTTTCATTTTAAATTCAGGTGTGATTGGAGTATGGCTATTTACATTTTTAGAACGCATTTTAATTCCTACAGGATTACATCACTTTATTTATGGACCAATTTATTTTGGTCCCATTGTCACTGATGGCGGAACAGTTAATTATTGGATTTCTCATATTTCTGAATTTGCTACTAGCACAAAAACATTAAATGAATTATTCCCTCAGGGTGGATTTATGTTAATCGGGATGGGGAAAGTATTTGGTTGTGCTGGTATTTCAATGGCTATTTACGCAACAGCAAAACCAGAAAATAAAAAAATGGTATCTGGATTGTTAATTGGCGCAACAATTACCGCTATTTTGACAGGGATTACTGAACCAATTGAATTTACTTTTATCTTTATCGCTCCTATGTTATTTGTTGTTCACGCATTTTTGGCTGCATCAATGTCCACAATCATGTATATGTTTGGTATATCGGGAAATTTCTACTTAGGCATTATTGATTTTATCTTTCAAAATTGGTTACCACTTGGTGCAAATCATTGGGAGGTTTATGCCATTCAAATAGCTATTGGTTTAACTTTTACTGTCATTTATTTCTTTGTGTTTAAGTTTTTAATTATTAGATTCAATCTTATGACTCCTGGGCGCTCAGATAAAAATATTAAACTATTTACTAAATCGGATTATAAAAAAAATAAAAACCAAAAAGTCAACAAATCTAAGACAGACTCTGTCACTATTGATAGTGTAACACAACAAGCCATTGCCTTTATTGAAGGATTAGGAGGTAAAGGAAATATTACACAATTAACTAATTGTGCGACCCGTTTACGTATTAAAGTAAATAAACCCGAATTAGTTCAGGAAGTAGATTATTTCCAAAACCATGGCGCAATAAATGTTGTATACAAAGGACAGTCATTACAAATCATTGTGGGTTTAACCGTACCTCAAGTTAGAGAGGAAATGAGTACTTTTCTGAAGTAAATAATTTGGTGAAAATTAGTAAAAAATATTATGCCATTAATTAGAGGAAAGCTTTATCCCTTTTTTGACTATCATCATTTAAAGGCGTAAGTCATGCGGATTTGCAAAACCAAAGACCTAGGTTTAATATACATCTCAATTGTACTCAGCTCGTATTCAAATTTAATGGCTAATTTATTAACATTATCCGAAATCAATAATTACTTAAAAAATGGTGAAGTGATCGCTTACCCAACTGAAGCCGTTTTTGGTCTAGGGTGTGATCCAGATTGCGAATCAGCCGTATTAAAATTGTTACAACTAAAACAACGATCAATAGATAAAGGCTTGATTTTAATTGCCAGCCATTACCTACAACTAATTCCCTATATAGATGAATCAGCCATCACTAACGAGCAAAAACAGTTAGCGCTTACTAACTGGCCTGGACCTGTTACTTGGGTTTTTCCTAAAAATAAAAATACGCCTTATTTTTTGACTGGAAAATTTGATTCCATTGCAGTACGCGTCACCAATCATCCTTTAGTTTGTAAGCTTTGTGATCTTTATGGCAAACCGATAGTGTCAACCAGTGCTAATCTTTCTGCTCATAATCCTTGCAAAACAGCCATCGAAGTCGCCAAACAGTTTGGTCAAGAATTTCCTATTTTAGATGGTGTAACAGGTCATCGATCACAACCATCGAAAATAAAAGACATCAAAACGGGCCAAATAATTCGGCAAGGGTAACTTTATGCAAAATTTATATATTGGTGTGATGTCAGGTACTAGCATGGATGGAGTTGATATTGCTTTAGTGAATATTACCGCAAAAAATGTCATATCATCAATAGCTAGCAACTGCTATCCAATGCCCGCCGATTTAAAACAGCATTTACTAAAATTATGTGAAACTCAACAAACCACATTACAGAATTTAGGTGAGATAGATCACCTAATTGGCAAACTGTTTGCTGATAGTATAAATAATTTTTTAAAAGAAAATCATATTGATAAACAAAAAATTAAAGCTATTGGCTGTCACGGACAAACAATTTACCATTCACCAAATGGTGATAATCCTTTTACCTTACAAATTGGTGATGCCAATATCATTGCCGCAAAAACAGGTATAACCACTATTGCTGATTTTCGTCGTAAAGATATGGCTTATGGTGGACAAGGTGCGCCTCTTGTTCCTGCTTTTCACAAAGCAGTGCTACAAGATCCACAAATAAATCGCGTGGTACTAAATATCGGCGGTATGAGTAACATTTCGGTATTAATACCCAATCAAACCATCCTAGGTTATGATACTGGTCCAGGTAATGTATTACTGGATGGTTGGATAAAAGAGCACTTAGGTAAAAACTATGATAAGGGCGGATTATGGGCAAAAACCGGTAAAATAAACCAAGACTTATTAAATCTTTTATATCAAGAAGACTATTTTCAAATACCCGCTCCCAAAAGTACAGGACGAGAACTATTTAACTTATCCTGGCTCTATAAAAAATTAGCTGGAACACATTTAAAAGCACAAGATATTCAAGCAACACTCGTTGAATTTACCGCTTTATCCATTGCCAATGAAATGAATAAATTACCTATAGTAAGCACATTACCTTGTGAGCTTTTAGTTTGTGGTGGAGGTGCTAAAAATCCACTAATTATGCAAAGATTATCGGCTTTATTACCCTCATGGGCCGTATTAACGACCGATACAAAAGGTATAAGTGGAGACGATATGGAGGCAATAGCCTTTGCTTGGCTTGCTTATTGTCGAATCAATAATATTCCATCAAACATTCCAGAGGTAACAGGCGCAAGTCAAGCTGTTTGTTTAGGAGTTTATTATCAATAAACTAAAAATACAGACAATTTTTGATTAAATCAATCCAAAATGTTGTAACCCTTTAGCTATTCCATCATTATCATTAGTCTCTGTAACAAACTCAGCTTGCGCTTTTAATTCATCAACCGCATTACCCATAGCAATAGGATGATCAACGGTTAAGAACATTTCAAAATCATTCATGCCATCACCAAAAGCATAGGTTGGCACATCAGTGAAACCTTTATTTTTTAATAATTGAGTAATACCATAACCTTTAGAACCACCATGATTGAAAACATCAACACAGTAAGGTGTATTACGAATAAAGGTTAACTCAGGGAAGATATCTCGATAAAGCGCCTCACCTGATTCACAAAGTAATAAAAGCATCTGAATAGGTGATTTTAAATAAATCTGATCATCGACAGGCGGAACTTGTTCTTTTAGGAAATGATAAAATTTTTTAGTGGGTTGACTATTTTGCGACACTCGCATAATTTCGTGATTATAAAAAGACAACGGAATACCGGTTTGCTGTTTAGAGTATTGATACAAACGATCGATAACGCCCTTATCAATATCATTAGTAAAGACCTTTTCGCCTTGATATAAAACAACTTGCCCATTCATGCCAATTATCGACTCAATTTGAGTCTTTTTCATTAAATCAACCACTTCACAAGGTGTTCGACCCGTTGCAATCATTGGTGTAATATTATTTTGTTTTAATTTTTTTATAGCTTCAAAAGAGCTGGGTAACACATCGATTTGGCTATTAAATAATGTCCCATCTAGATCAAAAAAAACAATAGCTTCAGGTTTTTGACTCATATTACAAATCCAAAATATGTTTGATAAAAGGAATGGTTAATTTACGTTGTTGCGCAAGCGTTGCTACTTCAAACTTTTCTAATAAAGAAAATAGCGTACGCATATCACGGTTAACACGTTTTAATAAAAATAACCCTACTTCTGTTGATAATTCAAAACCGCTTAATTGTGCTCTTAATTGTAAGGCTTTAAGCTTATCATCATCACTAAGCTCTTTTAATTGATAAACCTGTCCCCAAGATAATCTAGAAACCAAATCAGGTAATATAAAAGAAATTTGTTTAGGTGGTGCGCTTGATGTTATCAATAATTTACTCACGTTTTTTTCAGTTAAACGATTAAATAAATCAAAAATAGCCTCTTCCCAATCTCTATGACCTGCTATTGCGTCAATATCATCTAAACAGACTAAATCATAATGATCTAATCCTTGCAGAATTTCAGGTACAAGATGATAATACTGCTTTAAGGGAATATAACTAGCTAATTTATTTTGATTTGATGCATGTAAAAGATGAGTTCGACCCGCAACATTAGCCGACCATATATAAAAGATATTAAATCCTTCTAGACCTAATAAGGTTTGCAATGAATCAAACAATAATCGATTATCACCTACATAAAAACTATCAAAAGTTTCATTATTGGGTAATGAAAAAGGTAAAGGTAGCTGCGAAAGAGTAATAAAAGAACCTCACAATAAAAACATAATCATGTTAAGTATAAATTTGCTTTCATAAAAATCAATCACTTTTATAGAAAAGAAAAATTTCCTATCCTCATATTATATTTTACTTACTAGATTACTTATTACTTATTTATTTTTCATATTTAGTTTTTTTTTAATAAATATGTTAGATCTTAAATAAAGACCGATCATGCAAGTATAAAATCAAAGCAATAAGAGATAAAAAAGTAAGCAAACAAACTTGTTTTTTGTGGATAACTCTGTGATAAATTGGGATCACAAGCTGTTATAAACGCATTAATAACCTTATTAAATAAATAGACTGTGGATAAATGCAATAGTTATAAACAGGTTTAAATAAAAAAAGATCCGATCAATTAACAGAATTAAATGATCGATAAGATCCTATAAAATAATTATAAAAAATAGTTATCAACAGAAATGATCCACGGTAATAATAATAAAAATAAAAAGATCATCTAAAAGATCTTATTTTATTTAGATCGCGATCAAAATAGATCATTTGACGTAATCAAAAAGATGAGTAAAATTCCCTACCCTAAATAAACCAAATCACCCGATCTAAATTTGCGATCATCCGTACATAAATAAATACGAGGCTTTTTTATGTTTTATCCAGATCTTTTTGATGTCATCATCGTAGGTGGTGGCCATGCCGGAACAGAAGCAGCTATGGCATCAGCAAGAATGGGACGAAAAACACTACTTTTAACCCATAATATTAATACATTAGGACAAATGTCCTGTAATCCAGCTATTGGAGGTATAGGTAAAGGTCACCTAGTTAAAGAAATCGATGCTATGGGTGGCTTAATGGCTCATGCTATCGATCTATCAGGGATCCAATTTAGGATCTTAAATAGCAGCAAAGGCCCAGCTGTTAGAGCTACACGTGCACAAGCGGATCGATCTCTCTATCGAAAAGTGATAAGGACAGCACTTGAAAACCAAGAAAATTTAATGTTATTTCAACAATCCGTTGAAGATGTGATCATTGAAAACGATCAGATCATTGGTGTAAAAACTCAAATGGGTGTTTCTTTTAAAGCCAAAGCGGTTGTGTTAACAACGGGTACTTTTTTAGATGGTAAGATCCACATAGGGCTTGATAATTATAGTGGTGGTCGTACCGGCGATCCAGCTTCGATTGGTTTATCAAAATCTCTACATCAATATTCATTTAGAATGGGGCGCCTAAAAACCGGTACTCCACCACGAATAGATGCTAGAACGATTGATTTTTCAAAATTGGGGACGCAATATGGCGATGATCCTGTTCCAGTATTTTCATTTTTGGGTAATGCAAATGAACATCCTAAGCAGATCCCTTGCTATATCACCAGCACTAATGAAACAACACACGATATTATTAGATCTAATTTAGATCGCAGTCCTATGTACACCGGCATTATTGAAGGTGTCGGACCAAGATATTGCCCATCAATTGAAGATAAGATCATGCGTTTTGCCGATCGTAATTCTCATCAGATCTATTTAGAGCCGGAAGGATTAGAGAGTAATGAGATCTATCCAAATGGGATCTCAACAAGCTTACCATTTGATACGCAACTTGCATTTGTGCGCAGTATGAAAGGATTAGAAAACGCCAATATTATAAGACCAGGTTATGCGATCGAATATGATTATTTTGATCCAAGGGATCTTAAACCAACACTTGAAAGTAAAGTGATCAAAGGTCTCTTTTTAGCTGGACAAATTAATGGAACAACAGGCTATGAAGAAGCGGCAGCACAAGGAATGCTTGCAGGTTTAAATGCAGCTCGCTTTGCATATGAACAAGATCAATGGTATCCAAGTCGCGATCAGGCTTATTTAGGTGTGTTAGTCGATGATCTTTGTACACTTGGCACTAACGAACCTTACCGCATGTTTACCTCCCGAGCTGAATATCGTTTAATGTTACGTGAAGATAATGCCGACATTCGCTTAACTGAAATTGGTCGTAATTTAGGCATGGTCGACGATTACCGTTGGCGTCATTTTAATGAAAAATTTGATGCTATTGAGCAAGAAAGGGCGAGGTTACGCGATATCTGGGTACACCCTCATATTGAAACCATCGATGAAGTCAATGCTGTTTTAAGTGCGAATTTGACTAAAGAAGCCAATGGTGAAGAGTTACTTAAACGGCCTGAAATGAGTTATAACACATTGAAATCACTTTCATTATTTGCACCTGGATTATCTGACCCACAAGCTGCCGAGCAGGTTGAAATTCAAGTAAAATATGATGGTTATATTAAACTGCAAATAGAAGAAATTGAACGTCAAAAGCGCAATGAAGAAACGCTTATTCCTGAGCATATTGATTATGCCGAAATATCTGGATTATCGAATGAAGTGGTGGCGAAATTAAAGCAACATAAACCTGTTTCTATAGGGCAAGCTTCGCGTATTTCTGGTATTACACCAGCCGCTATTTCAATGTTATTAGTTTATTTAAAAAAGAAAAATTATGTTAAAAAAGAAACTCATTAGTCTAATTGATCAAACGGATCTTTTGATCCCTGAATCACAACTAGATCAACTGATCCATTATGTTGAAATGCTAAGCAAATGGAACAAAACTTACAATTTAACCGCGGTGCGCGATCCGAGTCAGATGTTAGTTAAGCATATTATGGATAGTTTAGTTGTATCGCCTTATTTAACTGGCAAAACATTTATTGATGTAGGAACAGGTCCTGGTTTACCAGGCGTTCCTTTAGCGATAGTTAACCCAGATAAACAATTTGATTTGGTTGATAGTTTAGGTAAGCGTATTCGTTTTTTAAAGCAAGTACAGTTTGAATTAAAGCTAACAAATATTAACCCAATACAAAGCCGAATCGAAGAGTATAACGATAAAAAATTTGATGGGGTTATTAGCCGAGCTTTTGCTTCGTTGCAAGATATGCTTAATTGGTGTAAGCACCTCCCAGATCAAAAAGGATCTTTTTACGCTTTAAAAGGAAGTGATATTGATCCTATTCCTGAGGGTTTTACGCTTAAACAAAATATTAAATTGACTATACCAGAATTAGATGCTGAAAGGTGTTTGATTATTATTCAATAGTTGTTTGCTTAAACACAAACTTCTCTGAAAATTTTTAAAAATTTAATGTTTACGTTTTTTCAAATAATCTTTAATACCATCCACAATTGATTTAGATACTTGATTTTGGAATGAAGCAGTCTTTAATTTTTTTTCTTCGTTAATATTACTAATAAAGGCTGTTTCAACTAAAACAGATGGAATGTCAGGTGCTTTTAACACTGCAAATCCTGCTTTTTCAAGTGATGGTTTATGTAACTTATTTATTCTTTTCATTCGATTCAAAATAGCATTACCAAGTAATACACCATTATTTAACGTTGTTTTTTGAACCAAATCTAAAATCGTATTATCTAAATACTTGTCACCACTACGGCTTACCCCCCCTATTTGATCTGCTTCATTTTGGGTTTGAGCTAAATAACTTGCGGCCGAACTACTCGCTCCACGTGTTGATAATGCAAAAACAGAGGAACCACCGACAGAACGGTTAGTAAAGGCGTCAGCATGAATAGAAATAAAAATATCAGCATGTAAAGATCGCGCCTTGGCTACGCGGACTTTTAATGGTATAAAGACATCTTCATTGCGTGTCATATAGACTTTTATATTTGGCTCTCTCTTAAGTAAATTATAAGTTCGACGCGCTATTTGTAAAACAATGTCTTTTTCTCGAGTTCTGTTGTAACCAATCGCACCTGGATCTTCACCCCCATGACCAGGATCGAGCATAACAATAAGAGGTGCATTTCTATTTTTATTGGTTGGAGTTTTAATTTCAGCTTGTTTTTTACTAAGATCACCTGCTTTATATTCTTCTAATAGTGCAAGTAAAGGATCATCATCTTTTGTTGAAGAAATTTTTGATGGATAAAGATCCATCACTAAACGATGCTTAAATTTTGCAACGGGTGATAGCGTAAAAATATTAGGCTCAACACCTTGCTTTAATTCAATCATAATTCTTACTGTTTTAGGATCTAATTGCAAAACGCGTATCGACTTAATATAAGGATCATGACTTAATACTTTTGATGAAATCGTTTTTAGCGTTGGATTTAAATTGAGATTATCAATATCAATGACTATTCTATCTGGGTTGAATAGTGAAGCCGTTTTATAATTGAGTTTAATATTTGATTCTAATGTAATTCTCGTATAGGTAGAAGAAGGCCAAACACGCACTGCAACAACTTTGGTTTGAGTGGCTGCAAGGCCAACACGAGTGACAGATAGTAAACATGTAGCAATAATACCTTTAATTAATAGGCGTTTTGTTGGGCTAAATGCTTTTGTCATACCTTAAAACTTTATTTGATGTCAAATTAATCGCAGATAATAGCATAAAATTAAGGGATATTAAAAAGAATGATTATCATAATTGGTTGTTATTTTTATAAATAAAATTTTTTGAGTTATCCGCTAATTTTTATTTTATTATAGACCCTACGATCACAAAAGATTACAATATAATGCGCTAAAATCGCGGATTTAAACCCGTTTTCATTTTAACAATTAAATAATATAGCTGAGTTATTGATGAGCAAAAAATTACATATCAAAACTTGGGGCTGCCAAATGAATGAGTATGATTCAACAAAAATGGCAGATCTCCTTGAATCCACCCATGGTTTAACATTAACAGACAATGCCGATGAAGCTGATATTTTATTACTAAATACCTGTTCTATTCGAGAAAAAGCCCAAGAAAAGGTCTTTCATCAACTAGGACGTTGGAAGAACCTTAAAAAAAATAATTCTAATATTATTATTGGAGTAGGTGGTTGTGTTGCTTCGCAAGAAGGTGCTCAAATTCGTAAACGTGCACCATTTGTAGATATTATTTTTGGACCGCAAACTTTTCATCGCTTACCTGAAATGATTGAACAGATTCGAAGCGGTAACGATAATCATGTCGTCGATGTTAGTTTCCCTGAAATTGAAAAATTTGATCGCCTACCAGAGCCTCGTAGCGAAGGACCAACAGCTTTTGTCTCTATAATGGAAGGATGTAATAAATATTGTACTTATTGCGTGGTTCCATATACCCGTGGGGAAGAAGTTAGCAGACCTTGTGATGATGTCATTTATGAAATTGCGCAACTGGCTGAACAAGGTGTGCGTGAAGTCAATCTATTAGGTCAAAATGTCAATGCTTATCAGGGGCCAACGTTTGATGGTGATATTTGTTCCTTTGCTGAGTTATTACGCTTAGTTGCAGCCATTGATGGTATCGATCGTATACGTTTTACAACTAGTCATCCAATTGAATTTACTGATGATATTATCGATGTTTATCGTGATACGCCAGAGTTAGTCAATTTTTTACATTTGCCAGTACAAAGTGGCTCAGATCGTGTATTAAATTTAATGAAACGTACGCATACTGCGCTTGAATATAAATCCATTATTCGAAAATTACGTAAAGTACGTCCAGATATTCAAATTAGCTCTGATTTTATTGTCGGTTTCCCGGGGGAAACGCAAGAAGACTTTGAGCAAACAATGAAGCTAATTGCCGAAGTCAATTTTGATTTAAGTTATAGCTTTGTTTATTCAGCACGTCCAGGTACACCCGCTGCTGAAATGGAAGATAATGTTTCAGAAGAAGAGAAGAAGCAACGCCTTTACATTCTTCAAGAACGAATCAACCAACAAGCTATGCAATTTAGCCGTCGTATGTTAAATACTGTACAACGTATTTTAGTTGAAGGTCCATCCAAAAAAGACCTTATGGAATTAACCGGTCGAACTGAAAACAATAGAATTGTTAATTTTGAAGGTTGTCCTGAGATGATCGGTAAGTTTGTTGATGTTGAAATTATAGATGTCTATCCAAATTCATTGCGTGGCAAAATAGTTAGAACCGAAGATGAAATGGATTTACGCGTAAACGAATCACCAATGTCAGTAATATCACGAACGCGAAAGGAAAATGATTTAGGTGTTGGAATTTATCAACCTTAAAATGGTTAAGGTTAATTATTAGAGGATTTATTTTTGGATATTACTACACAAATTATGATTGAACCAATTGATAATAAAAGACTTAATAGTCTTTGTGGTCCTTATAATGAAAATATTAAACAACTTGAGCGTTTATTAAACATTGAAATTAATAATCGAGAAAATTTATTTGTAATAACTGGAGATAATATTTGTGTTCAAGCTGCTGCTGATATTTTGCAGGTACTTTATAACCAAACTAAAATAAAAGATAAAATTATTAATATTGAACCCGAGCAAATTCATTTAGCGGTAAAAGATACAAGGATACATCAAAAAGTAAGTGAAAATTTACCTAGTCATGTTGATTATCAAAACGATAAACTGGTTATGATAAAAACTAAGCGAGGCGTGATAAAACCACGTACACCTAATCAGGCACAATATATTGCCCATGTTTTAGATTATGATCTTTCGTTTGGGATTGGTCCTGCAGGAACAGGTAAAACTTATTTAGCGGTAGCTGCTGCGGTTGATGCGCTTGAGAAGCAACAAATTCGTCGCATTGTGCTTACTCGGCCTGCTGTTGAAGCCGGTGAAAAATTGGGTTTTTTGCCTGGTGATTTAAGCCAAAAAGTCGATCCTTATTTACGCCCACTTTATGATGCCTTATTTGAAATGCTCGGTTTTGAAAAGGTCGAAAAACTAATTGAAAAAAGCGTGATTGAAGTGGCACCACTCGCCTATATGCGTGGACGAACGCTAAATGATGCGTTTATTATTCTTGATGAAAGCCAAAATACCACTATTGAACAAATGAAAATGTTTTTAACCCGTATTGGCTTTAATTCAAAAGCGGTTATAACCGGCGATATTACCCAAATTGATTTACCACATCATCAAAAATCAGGATTACGTCATGCCATTGAAGTTTTGAGTCAAATTAATGAAATTAGTTTTAATTTTTTAAATAGTGAAGATGTGGTACGCCATCCAATAGTCGCTAGTATTGTTAATGCCTATGAACAGTGGGAAGAAAATCAGCATAAGCAGTAGAGTATTTTAAGGAGTATTATTATCCCTATCTCAAGTAAAAAAAAGAAAACAAATATTCGAGATCATTCAGTAGAAGCGAATTTATTTTTGCGTCGAGCACTGATTGCTTTTGTTGCAATTATTATTTTAATCATTGTGTTGATTATTAACCTAGCTGGGTTACAGATTTTGAATTATAGTTATTACAGTACGAAATCGAATGATAATCGTATTGAAATTATTCCTACACCACCTAATCGTGGAATGATTTATGATCGTAATGGTACGCCATTAGCGATCAACAATATTACTTATCAATTAAATATCATTCCCGATAAAACTAAAAATCTCAATGAACAACTTAATGAACTAAAAAAAATTGTTGATTTGACAGATGAAGATATTGAAATATTTCAAAAAGAACGTCGTAATTATAAAGCTCACCGTCCGGTGCCATTGAAAGATAATTTGACCGAAAAACAAATAGCACGTTTTGTCGTGGATCAACATCGTTTTCCGTTTGTTTCTATTCTTGGCATACAGCATCGTTATTATCCATATGGCGCATCACTAACTCATATCCTTGGCTATATTTCTAAAATTAATAGTCAAGATAAACAGCGTTTAGAAAATGAAAATAAAACTAGCGATTATGTAGCAACATTTAATATTGGGAAAATGGGAATAGAAAGGTATTACGAAGACGTATTACACGGAACGCCGGGTTATGAAAAGGTTGAAGTCAATAGCCGAGGTCGTATTGTTCGCCAACTAAATCAACATCCACCGCAAGCGGGCGAAGATATTTATTTATCTATTAATCTTAAATTGCAACTTTATATTGAGCAATTATTGACTGGACGTAAAGCGGCGGTAGTGGCTATTGATCCTAATAATGGGGAGATTTTGGCCTTGGTTTCTAGCCCAAGTTATGATTCTAATCCTTTTGTTGGGGGGATTTCAAATGCTAAATATAGTGAATTGCTCAATGATCCTAGCAAGCCACTTTTTAATCGTGCTTTACTGGGCGCTTACCCCCCTGCTTCGACAGTAAAACCTTTTATTTCTATTGCGGCTTTAAGTGAAGGCGTGATCACCCCAAAAACCGTGATTAACGATCCCGGTTGGTGGCAATTACCTGGCACTGAACGACGTTACCGAGACTGGCTTAAATGGGGGCATGGCCGCGTTGATGTATTAAGAGCAATTGAAGAATCAGTTGATACCTACTTTTATCAAGTTGCTTATGATATGGGCATCGATCGCCTAAATTTATGGATGACTAAATTTGGTTATGGTGAACGAACAGGTATTGATATTTCTCCAAACGAAGAAACTCGCGCGGTTATGCCGAGTCGTGAATGGAAAATGAAGCGTCATAAAAAGTCTTGGCTACAAGGTGATACTATACCAGTTGGTATTGGTCAAGGTTATTGGACGGCAACCCCAATACAAATGGCTAAAGCATTAACCACGTTAATTAATAATGGTAAGACCTATACTCCCCACTTTTTATTATATAAAAAGAGCGATATTTTAAATTCAAATGAACATCAACCAATAGTTAACCCTGAAAAATATATAGAAAATAATAGTCTAATGGATGTTAAACCAATTTATTGGGCATTAGCTAAAGAAGGTATGCACCGTGTTATGTTTGGGACACGAGGAACAGCACGTAAGATTTATGCTGATGCAAAATATCAAGCAGCAGGTAAATCGGGGACCGCACAAGTTTATGGTTTGAAATCTGATGAAATTTATAATTCAAATAAAATCCCCGAACATCTGCGAGATCACGCTTTGTTTGTTGCTTATGCACCTTACGATAAGCCAAAAATAGCGTTAGCTATTGTTTTAGAAAATGGCGGGGGCGGAAGCTCTAACGGTGGTGCGGTTGCGCGTAAAATATTAGATTTTTACTTACTTGGTAATAATTCAACCGAGCTAGATGAACCTTCACCTAATACAGGAAATGAAGACTAATGATGAATAATAACAAAAAATCTTTTTGGCAAAAGATACATATTGATCCTTTGTTTTTTTTATTTATTACTTTATTACTTGGTTATAGTCTTTATATTCTTTGGAGCGCAACCGGGCAAAGTATCGACATGATGCAAAAGCGAGTAATTCAAATATTGCTTGGATTTGTTGTAATGATTGTGCTGGCTCAGTTTTCTCCTAGAACCTATGAAAAGTGGGCGCCGTATCTGTATATTGCTTGTATTATCATTCTATTATTAGTCGATATTTTTGGTTATACCAGTAAAGGCGCACAGCGTTGGTTAGATTTAGGTATATTGCGATTTCAACCTTCAGAAATAGCTAAAATAGCGGTGCCATTAATGGTTGCCAAATTCATTCATCGTGATGGATGTCCGCCGCCATTAAAAACTACGTTACAAACCCTTGCCATAATTGGTATACCGACGTTACTTGTTGCTATGCAACCGGATCTAGGTACGGCAATATTAATTGTTATGTCAGGAATTTTTATTATTTTTTTAGCAGGAATAAACTGGCGTTATATTCTTATTGCAGTAATTTTAATTGCTGTCTTTTTACCAATTATGTGGTTCTTTTTAATGCATGATTACCAACAAAAACGCGTATTAATGTTGATCAATCCTGAACTCGATCCAAGCGGAGCCGGCTATCATATTATTCAATCGAAAACAGCGATTGGATCCGGTGGTATATGGGGTAAAGGTTGGCTAGAAGGCACACAATCACAACTCGAATTTTTGCCTGAACGACATACTGATTTTATTTTTTCAGTTATCGCTGAAGAGTTTGGTTTTGTTGGCTCGATTGTTTTGCTGATTCTATTTTTATGCTTAATTGTAAGAGGGCTTATTATTGCTGCACAGGCACAAACCACATTTGGTCGAATCTTATCTGGTGGACTAATTTTAGTATTTTTTGTTTATGTGTTTATTAATATTGGTATGGTCAGTGGAATCTTACCAGTAGTTGGTGTACCATTACCTTTAATAAGCTATGGTGGCTCATCTTTAGTCGTATTAATGGCAAGTTTTGGCATTATGATGTCTATCCACACACATCGATATATGTTATCTAAAAATATTTAACGGAATTGTAATAAATGAAAAAGAAATTTAAATTATCTTTTGCTTTGTTTGCGCTTGCAGTTTGTTCATCAGCATCAGCAGAAATGGCTTTTCCTATTCCAGCCATTCCACAACTAAATGCTGAGTCTTATATTTTAATCGATGCCAAATCAGGTGAAATTTTAGCACAATATAATGCCGAGCAGCAGCGCGATCCGGCAAGCCTAACTAAAATGATGACCAGTTATGTGGTAGGGCAAGCATTACAGTCAGGTCGTATAAAAAATGATGATATGGTTGTGGTCAGCAAAGACGCTTGGGCAACGGGTAACCCTGTGTTAAAAGGGTCATCATTAATGTTTTTAGAGGTCGGTAAAACGGTATCGGTTTCTGATCTTAACAAAGGTATTATTATCCAATCAGGTAACGATGCGTGTATTGCCATGGCTGAGCATGTTGCCGGCAGCCAAGGAGCCTTTGTTAATTTAATGAATGATTATGCCAAGAAAATTGGACTAAATCATACCCATTTTGAAACTGTTCATGGGCTTGATGCGCCAGGGCAATACACAACAGCCAAAGACATGGCATTTTTAGGGCAAGCCTTAATTCGTGATTTACCTAAAGAATATTCTATTTATAAAGAAAAAGAATTTACCTATACGCTATCAAAACCACAACATAATAGAAATGGATTACTTTGGGATACCACATTAAATGTAGATGGCATCAAAACAGGCCACACCAATGCCGCAGGCTACAATTTAGTTGCTTCAGCGGTTGATGGTAATACGCGTTTAATTTCAGCGGTACTGGGTGGTCGCACCTTTAAAGGTCGTGAAGAAGAAAGTAAAAAACTATTAGTCTGGGGTTTCCGCTTTTTTGAAACTGCAAATCCTGTTAAAGCAGGAACGCCATTAACGACAGAAACGATTTGGTATGGTGATGAAAATAAAATTCAATTAGGTGCGATTAATGGATCTTACATCACTGTACCAAAAGGCCGCTCTGCAGATGTGCAAGTTGAATATAAAATTGATGATTATATTTATGCCCCAATCACTAAAGGCACAACTGTCGGTAAAATGCAGTTTCTATTAGACGGTCAAGTGATTAATGAACAACCCCTTGTTGCCTTACAAGATGTTGAAGAAACAGGATTTTTTGGTGGTCTATGGGATTGGATAAGCTTACAGTGCCATAAATTATTCAGCTAGTTTCTATTATTATCGTTCTGTAAGCGTTAGCTTACAGAACGGACATATTTCTTCAAAATAATACAAACTAATATAGAAATAGTCATCCAAAAAAATTTCAGAAAAACCATTGATTTTATTTGTTTTTTTTGTTTTGTGTTTGCTTGTTAAATGAATACTGAAAAGTTTAATAAAACTAATTAAAATCGCTAATAGCCTATAAATACAAATAAAGCTGGCAATCTTATACTATTTATGGTATAAAACGCGCGCTACATTTTCGCATTATTTTTTGCAAAAGTAATGGCGAATAAAAGTATTACATTTAATGATTAATTAACGTTATAACACACACATATCATTACACTTTTCCGGGGTGCCTTTTACTTTATGTGATTAGGTCGGTTAAAGCGGATATGTGGAGGCATAACCCCAACGTCAAAATGAGGAAATCATGACTACAGTATCAATGCGCGATATGTTACAAGCGGGTGTACACTTTGGACACCAAACTCGTTATTGGAACCCAAAAATGAAACCATTTATTTTTGGTGCACGCAATAAAGTTCATATTATCAATCTTGAAAAAACAGTACCATTGTTCAACGAAGCTTTAGCTGAATTAAACAAGATTGCCGCTCGTAAAGGTAAAATTTTATTTGTTGGTACAAAGCGTGCAGCTAGCGAAGCAATTAAACAAGCAGCTGAAAGTTGTGGGCAATACTATGTTAATCACCGTTGGTTAGGTGGTATGTTGACTAACTGGAAAACAGTACGTCAATCAATCAAACGTCTAAAAGATTTAGAAACACAAGCTAGTGATGGTACATTTGATAAATTAACCAAAAAAGAAGCACTTATGCGTGCTCGTGAAATGGCTAAATTAGAAAATAGCTTGGGCGGAATTAAAAATATGGGTGGCTTACCCGATGTGATCTTTGTGATTGGTGCAGACCACGAACATATCGCTATCAAAGAAGCTAACAATTTAGGTATTCCAGTCATTGCTATTGTTGATACTAACTCAGATCCTGATGGAATTGATTACATCGTACCAGGTAATGATGACGCAATTCGTGCAATTCAATTATATGCTAATGCAGTTGCTGAAGCAGTACGTTCTGGTCGTGAGCAAAACCAATCTCCAGTATCTGAAGAAAGCTTCGTAGAAGAAGCGCCAGCAGCAGAGTAATAAACTCAAATATTTTCAGGGTCGATACTTAATGCTATCGACCCATTCTAATGAAAGTTATCACAATGGTTAAATAGAGGATTAAAAAATGGCTGAAGTTACCGCTTCTATGGTAAAAGAACTGCGTGAAAGAACGGGCGCAGGTATGATGGAATGTAAAAAAGCATTAGTTGAAGCTAATGGTGATATCGAACTTGCAATTGACAACATGCGTAAATCAGGTCAAGCAAAAGCCGCTAAAAAAGCGGGTCGTGTTGCGGCTGAAGGTGTTATTATTTCTAAAATTTCTGCAGATAAAAAATTTGGTGTTATCTTAGAAGTTAACTGCGAAACAGACTTTGTTGCGAAAGATGCTGGATTTTTAGCATTTAGTGATAAAGTTGCTGAAGCAGCATTAACTGAACGCACTAGCGATATTGCGGCACTGCAAGCTAAATTTGAAGAAGAGCGTACAGCGTTAGTTGCTAAAATTGGTGAAAACATCGGTATCCGTCGTGTTGCAGAGATTTCTGGTGATGTGGTGGGTAGTTACCAACATGGTGCGCGTATTGGTGTATTAGTTGCTGCTAATGGTGCTGATGATGAATTAGTTAAACATATTGCAATGCACATTGCGGCAAGCAAACCAGAATATGTTGACCCAAGCGATGTTCCAGCTGATGTGGTTGAACATGAACGTAATATTCAAATTGATATCGCAATGCAATCAGGTAAACCACGTGAAATCGCTGAAAAAATGGTTGAAGGTCGTATGCGTAAATTCACTGGTGAAGTATCACTAACTGGTCAACCATTTGTTATGGAGCCTTCAAAAACAGTTGGCGATTTATTAAAAGAGAAAAAAGCTGCAGTAGCTTCATTTATTCGTTTTGAAGTGGGTGAAGGTATTGAAAAAGTTGAAGTTGACTTTGCTGCAGAAGTTGCTGCAATATCGAAACAATCTTAATCGTTTCAAAAAACCGCCGTTATGGCGGTTTTGTTTATCTACAAAATATTTTAAAATTACTACCGGCTAATTTTTAGCTTCTTGAGTAATTAAATAACGAAATAGTGAGACTTCAGTATGGTGACCCCTTTCTATAAACGTATTCTTCTTAAACTCAGTGGCGAAGCACTACAAGGCGACGAAGGTTTTGGTATTGATGCAACCGTTCTAGATCGCATGGCGCAAGAAATTAAAGAGCTAATTGAAATGAATGTTCAAGTTGCTGTTGTTATTGGGGGCGGTAATCTATTTCGGGGTGCAGGGCTTGCTAAAGCGGGAATGAACCGCGTTGTTGGCGATCATATGGGGATGCTAGCAACTGTAATGAATGGTCTTGCGATGCGAGATGCATTGCACCGAATTGAAGTTAATGCCCGTTTAATGTCAGCGATTCCATTAAATGGTGTATGTGATGATTATCGCTGGACCGAAGCAATTAGCTTGCTTCGTCATGGTAGAGTGGTTATTTTGTCTGCTGGAACAGGCAATCCATTTTTTACCACCGATTCAGCAGCATGTTTACGTGGTATTGAAATTGAAGCTGATGTTGTTTTAAAAGCCACCAAAGTCGATGGTGTTTATTCAGCCGATCCCGTTAAAGATCCAACAGCAACACTTTATAAAACGTTAAGTTATGACAAAGTCCTTGATGATGAACTTAAAGTGATGGATTTAGCTGCATTCACATTAGCAAGAGATCATAATCTACCCATTTGTGTCTTTAATATGAATAAACCTGGTGCTTTGCGTCGCGTTATTTTAGGTGAACAAGAAGGGACATTAATTAATAACAAGGCAACAGTAACCAGTTAATTATCTTTATTTTAAATAAGGCTTTTATTATGTTAAACGAGATTCAAAAAGAAGCGCAAACGCGCATGGAAAAAAGCATTGATGCGTTTCAAAATCATATTTCTAAAGTTAGAACCGGTCGTGCGTCACCAAGCTTATTAGATGGCATTATGGTTGAATATTACGGCAGCCCAACGCCACTGCGTCAACTAGCCAACATCGTTGCTGAAGATGCAAGAACGCTAGCTATCACTGTATTTGATAAATCATTAACCCCAGCTATTGAAAAAGCAATTTTAACGTCTGATTTAGGGTTAAACCCAGCATCAGCAGGTACTGTTATTCGCGTACCATTACCACCACTAACAGAAGAACGCCGTCGTGATTTAACTAAAATTGTTCGTAACGAAGCGGAACAAGGTCGTGTATCTATCCGTAATATCCGCCGTGATGCTAACGATCAAATCAAAGCGTTACTAAAAGATAAAGAAATTTCAGAAGATGATGAACGTAAAGCACAAGATTTAATCCAAAAAGCGACAGATGCCGCAATTAAAAAATTAGATGCAGTGCTTGCCGATAAAGAAAAAGAGTTAATGGAATTCTAATCCTTTTACTTTTTTTCTTTTCTTCTAAATGCTCTGTTTTATAAAGCAGAGCGTTTTTCCCTTGAAAAACTAATTTTTATGCTGAAACCTATTTTAGGATGGAAAATACCAATATAAGTAATCTAAATTTTTATTGGTTGATAGGAAAAATCTTTTTCTTGTTAATCATAAGCAATAATTTATAATGATTAATTACTGGACGTCCGATATTACTATCGCTTAGTGATTTTATGTATTATTCAATTCAATTCTGTATAAGGATTATCAACGATGGCAAAATCTAATGTACCTGCAACAAAAGGCACAATGATATTAGATAAGCTAATACAGATTCTTTTTTCTGAACGAAATTTCGAAGGTTGTGAAGAATTTGAGTTCCGTAAAGATTTGAAGCCTTTTCCTCAAGGAGACTTAATTGGGGATCAATTGTGGGCATTTTTTTATGCTTGTAAGGGAGATGTTTCAGCTGCATTATCGCTATTTGAAAAATCTTTTTCTTATAATGAACCTTATTTTATGATGAATTATATAACCTATTTATTTGATATAGGATTCATTAAAAAACATATTGCAGAAATCATTAGGGCAAATAATCAAATTTCAAATAACTCTAATTTTTTAATACATTTGTTTGATGCATATTTATGGAATGGTAATTTTGAGGGAATTAATAAAGTATATCAAGAAATTGATAAATTAAATAAAAAAGATGTTATTTCTGGGTTATCTCAACGCCTTAATTCATTGCGTCAATTTCAAAGTAATTTAAAATTGAGTGATGAAAATATGCAATTTTTACTTAAAACTTTTCTTGATATAGCAGATACTTATCGGTTATCACATTCTCAAATTTGTTGTGAGTATTATCCAGACGATGATATTAATATTATGATACTAACAACCAACGACACTGATTTTGTACGTTTGGCTAAAATAGATGGTGAGTTGGCTGATAAAATTGCTGAAAATGAACACCTTCATGATAAGGCTTTCGGTGTCTCTATTCGTTATCTAAAATCTGAATATCAAGTTATTACTTAGAAGGCGAAAGTAAGTGTCAGTAAACTGCAAAGACTTTCTCTCTTTTGCTGAAGATTCATTAAAACGAAATGATGAAATCGGTTATCGTAATGCAATTGCTAGAGCGTATTATAGTTGTTACCATGCTATCTTATCTTCAATCAATTTTAGATTACCTAAAGATGAACCATCTCATAAAAGTGTGACCGATTATTTAGCAGCTCCGGGTAAAGATGAAGCCATTCCAAGAATGAAATTAATTTCTTTAAGGGCAAGATTGTTAGAGCAAAAAGCACTTAGAATTAAATGTGATTACCATTTACAAGAAACATTAGACAAAAAAGAAGTCGAACTTAGTATAGCTAAAGCTAGAAAATTTATACAAGATATAGAAGAATTTATACCTTTATCAAATGATTCAGCGCCAAACTCTTAACTATTACTACCTTTAAAAATAGCCCATTTAAAAAATCTAGAAAGTCCTCCCCCAATGATAACGGTAAAAAAGCATTTAAAAATGTAAGATAGACAGATGTGATATTTACTTTTTTACTATTATTCAACAAAAAAACAATCTAATTATCCTCAACAAAACTAGCATATACTCCATGCTTTTAAGGCATATGTAACTATAAAATATAAGTATTTTACATGGATTGATAAAGTGCCTATACTTTTTTGAAGTTAGCTATTTAAACTATTTCTGCTTGTGTTATCCGCTCTGATCTTATCTATATAGATAAGTTGGCGCTTTGGTTTAGAGGCACTTACTAGCCAAGAATCCAACGTTAGTGACGCTATGGAGCTAGTTAACTAAAAGGTACTTTATGTAATGAAAACACGCTTATCCAGTCACACAGAACCAGAAAAAGCATCCCATTGGTCTGCTGTTTTTTCATTATTTATGGGGGTAACCAGCCTTATTGCGGCTGAGTTTATTCCTATTAGTTTATTAACACCTATTGCACAAACATTAAAAATTACTGAAGGAGTGGCAGGTCAAACGGTCACTGCTGTGGGGATTTTTGCTGTTATTGCAAGTTTGACATTGGCGCCACTAACAAACAAAATAAATAGACGATTAGTATTATTAACGCTCTCTATTTTATTGGTGAGCGCTAATATATTAGTCGCATTTACACCTAATTATATCATGCTATTGATGGGGCGCAGCATATTGGGGATATGTGTTGGTGGCTTTTGGTCTATGGCCTCAGCGGTAACGCTACAACTTGTACCGACAAAAGATCTATCTCGTGCATTAAGTATTATCTATGCCGGTGTCTCAGTGGCAACAATTATTTCACTACCATTAGCAAGCTATTTAGGCAATCTGATTGGTTGGCGAAATATTTTTTTGCTATCGGCATTACTGGGCGCTATCGCCTTTATTTGGCAATTTATTGCATTACCTACTTTACCTGCACAGCAAGGTAATAGTTTTAAAAATATGTTTTTTCTCTTAAAACAAAGCTGGATAACGATAGGAATAGTAGCCACAATATTTAGTTATGGGGGATATCACATATTTTTTACATACTTAAGACCATTTTTAGAAAATAATCTTGCCTTACAAACAAATACCCTCTCTACGCTTTTGCTTCTATTTGGTATTGCTAACTGTATTGGTACCCTTATTGCCGGTATTGTGATGGGCAAACAATTTAAAATAACGATGATAGTCGTTCATTTTATTTTATTAATGCTTGCTATTATTTTAATGTTTATCAATAAAAACATAATATTTAACATGTTGCTGGTTATTGCGTGGGGGTTAATGTTTGGTTTTATTCCGGTAGGTTGGTCTACTTGGATTGTACGTACACTTGCTGATAAAGCCGAAATGATGGGCGGATTATCCGTTGCGGCGATTCAGTTTTCTATCGGATTGGCAGCGGCAATGGGAGGCTTCATTTTTGATCATAAGGGGATGCAAGGTATATTTTTTAGTTCTGCGCTAATTTTTTTATGTGCCTTGATATTAATTAAATTCAGCTTTTGGTTATTTATTCGTGTAACAGGACGTTCTATTGCATAGTAAGATTTTTTACAATTGATTGAAAATATTAAATTAATATTCACTTATTAAAAGGATCACATTAATGAAAAAGGGGTTATTTTATTTCAAAGATAGTACTGCTTTAATCGTCTTTTTAAGTCTTTTTGGGTTATTTTTATCACCATCAGTAATGGGAGCCGATATGTCTAACAATGCGAATAATTTTTATCAAAGCGATAATGTCACTATGCAAAAAGTTAGTTTTCTAAATCAATATAAAATGAGTGTGGTTGGAAACCTATTTATACCTAAAACGCTTGATGCCAAAAACAAATATCCAGCCATTATTGTTGGACATCCAATGGGTGCGGTTAAAGAACAAAGTGCCAATTTATATGCGACAAAAATGGCTGAACAAGGCTTTATTACATTAGCCATTGACTTATCCTTTTGGGGCGAAAGTGAGGGACAGCCACGTAATGTTGTATTGCCCGATATGTATGCAGAAGATTTCAGTGCAGCAGTTGATTATTTAGGTACTCAAACTTTTGTGGATAGTCATAATATTGGCGTAATTGGTGTTTGTGGTAGCGGCAGTTTTGTTATTAGTGCCGCTAAAATTGATCCACGTTTAAAAGCCATTGCGACGGTAAGTATGTACGATATGGGTTCGGCCAATCGCAATGCTCTTCACCATTCGTTAACACTTGAACAGCGTAAACAGATCATTAAACAGGCGGCAGAACAACGTTATGTTGAATTTACTGGGGGGCAGACATTATATACAAGTGGTACGGTCAATAAAGGGCAACTCAAACCCGAAGATGGTCCAATTGCCCATGAATTTTACGATTTTTATCGTACGCCTCGGGGTGAATATACTCCATCCAGTTCAACGCCAGAACTAACGACTCACCCAACATTAACCAGTAATGTAAAATTTATGAACTTTTATCCATTTAACGATATTGAAACCATTTCACCACGACCAATGTTATTTATCACAGGTGATCAGGCTCATTCTAAAGAGTTCAGTGAAGATGCTTATAACCGTGCAATAGAACCAAAAGAACTCTATTATGTAAAAGGAGCTGGGCATGTTGATCTTTATGATCGCATCCATTTAATCCCTTTTGATAAATTAACAACCTTTTTTAAAACGCATTTAAAATAGCGATTAATTTTTAATGAAATGTTGTTCCACAGCAAAGGGAGTCAGAATTACGGTGCTCCCTTTTTTACTCATCATTATAAAATGGCAGAAGAATATCAAAAATGTTCTTTTAGCTGTTTTAAAAACAGTTCAGCAGCTTTAGAAAATACATGATGTTTTTTCCAGACAATATTCACATCTACTTTTAATTTTGGATATAAAGGTCTAAAACAAAGCGGGTTATCGCCCGCTGTATTAATGAGTTTATCTAAACACAAGGCATATCCGATATGTTGTTCAACCATTAAAGCTGCATTAAATATTAAGTTATATGTTGCAATAATATTTAATTTTTCATCGTTTCGTTTAAACCATTGTTCAATGCTATCACTAACATATTTTTGTTGGGAAACAATCAGTGGTAATGACCATAAATCAGATGGAGAAATGACCTCAAGGTTTGCCAACGCACAATCTTTTCTCATTAAAACTCCCCATGTATCTTGTTGAGGAAGGCACAATGATTCATATTTTGTTAGATGAGTTGGTTCAATTAACACTCCAAAATCAAGTAATCCCTTATCAATACGTTCGGTGACATCATTTGCATTACCACTATAAATATGGATGCGGATGTGTGGGTAAACCTCTTGCATTGATTTAATCACACTCACCACCAACTTCATTGCATCGGTTTCACCACAACCAATATAAATATCACCACTAATATTTTCTGTGGGTGCTTGAAACTCTTCTTCTGTTTTATGCACAAGTTCCAGTATCTCCTCGGCACGTTTACGTAATCGTATTCCTTCATCGGTCAAGGTAATTCGCCTACTGCCACGAATAAATAGGGGGGTGCCAAGTGTTTGTTCAAGCTCCATCAACTGACGAGATAAAGTAGGTTGAGTTAGATGCAAATGGTTAGCGGCAGCGGTAATACTTTCTTCTTTAGCAAGAGCAAGAAAATAGCGTAAAATTTTTATATCTATCATTGTCCTTTTCCATCATCCTTGTTTAAAAATTCTTCGATTTTTATGTTTAAAAGATGCTATGTCAGAAAACAACGTGTTGTTTATATTTCATTATTAACATAATCATTTAAAAATTAACAAATGTTTTACCATAAATGACTTAAGTTGGATAGGTTACTCTTTGTTACCACTCAGTATTGCCGAGCGAGTTAATGGGTATATAGTACGGCAAGGTCAAAACGTCCGAAACCACTACACCTAATTCATTCTATGCACTAACCCAAAAAGGCCTGATTGTATGCCAAAACCAGTCAGGAAAGATATTGATTTTATTGGGTTTTTTATTTTGTTTTTTCCCAAAAAAACAAAAAACAACAACCTGTTTATTTTTATCTGTACTATTTTTTACAATTACCCATAATGTTACTATAATAACATTATCACCCTATATCTGTTATTAAAATAACATTTTACACCTAACAAATTCATTAAATTAGACATCAAAACTAAAAATTTTAAGGACATCACTATGAATTATGCAAAGTATATCGATCATACTTTACTTGCAATGAACGCAACAAAAGACCAAATAACCAAACTTTGTGAAGAAGCTAAACAATATCATTTTTATTCAGTTTGTGTAAATTCAGGCTATGTGCCTTTAGTGGCTAGTTTACTAAAAGGTAGCGATGTAAAAGTGTGTGCGGTGGTTGGCTTTCCACTTGGTGCCATGCTGACTAGCGCTAAAGCCTTTGAAACTGAAATGGCGGTTAAAGCTGGCGCGCAAGAAATCGATATGGTTATCAATGTAGGTTGGTTAAAAAGCAATGATTTCGATGCGGTTAAACAAGATATTGAGGCGGTCTTTAATGCTTGTGGCGCTGTGCCATTAAAAGTGATTTTAGAAACTTGCTTATTATCTAAAGACGAAATTGTTAAAGTCTGTGAAATCTGTAAGCAAATCGGCGTTGCTTTTGTTAAAACCTCAACAGGGTTTAGTGTATCTGGCGCAACGGTTGAGGATGTTAAGTTGATGCGTGATACCGTTGGCAATGAGATGGGTGTTAAGGCATCGGGTGGTATTCGTGATCGTCAAACGGCTGAAAAAATGGTTCAAGCGGGGGCTTCGCGTTTAGGGGCTAGTGCTGGTATTGCGATTGTTTCTGGTGATGCAATTTCGACCAGTGATTATTAATCAATGATATCAATTAATAAGCTACTTATGTAGCTTGTTACTGTTGATTTATGGGATCAGCATGGAAACACAATCACAAAAAAGAGTGAATGATCTTATTCAACTTTTAAAAAAAACAGATAAGATTCATTTAAAAGAAGCCGCTAAGTTGTTAGCGGTTTCCGAAATGACCATTCGCCGAGATTTAAATAACATTCCTACATCATTAACTGTTTTAGGGGGTTATATTGTTAGTGAAACTCGTTATCAAACAACGCAATATTTTTTATCAGACCAACAAGATAAACAAGTTAACGAAAAGTTACATATTGCTAAATTAGCAAGCAAACTTGTTTTTGCAAACGATACCATCTTTTTTGATTGCGGTACCACAATCCCTTTTATCATTGATGCTATTGATGATGAAATAACTTTTACTGCTATCTGTTATTCATTAAACGCATTTTTAGCATTACAAAATAAATCTAATTGTAAGACAATTTTATGTGGTGGTCATTATCAGGCTAATAATGCGATTTTTAGCACTATTGGACAGCATAGTGAATTCAATTCGATTTGCCCAAATAAAGCGTTTATTTCGGCCGCGGGGATCGATATTGAACAAGGTGCAACTTGTTATCATTTTGATGAACTTGATATGAAATTGCAGGCTATAAAAAAATCAGGTCAGAATATTTTGATTGCCGATCATACTAAATTTAATCAAGTTAAACCGGCTTTTATTGGTGAGTTAACGCTGTTTAATCAAATTATTACAGATAAAGTGCCAACCAAGGAATTTATTAATTTTTTAGCTAACCATAATATAGATTTAATGTATTAATATGAAAAATATCACAATTTTAGGGTCGACAGGTTCAATTGGTTGCAGTACGCTAACCGTTATTGCTCAAAATCCACATCTGTTTAAGGCGTATGCCTTAGTGGGTGGTAATAATGTTGCCAAAATGACTGAGCAATGTTTGATGTTTAAGCCTAAATACGTTGCCATGGCAACAGCGCAAGCGGCTAAGGAGCTAAGAGCAAATCTTGTCAATCTAAAATTGGATATTGAAGTGTTAAGCGGTGAACAAGCCATTTGTGATTTAGCGCAGTTGCCCGAAGTCGATCAAGTGATGGCCGCTATTGTGGGTGCTGCTGGGCTAAAACCAACCCTTGCGGCAATTAAAAAAGGTAAACGTATTTTGCTTGCCAATAAAGAATCTCTTGTGACCTGTGGGCATCTGTTTATGCAAGCGGTTAAAGAGTATGGCGCTGAACTGTTGCCGGTGGATAGTGAACATAACGCGATTTTTCAAAGTTTACCAATAGCGGTGCAGCATAATTTAGGTTTTGCTAATTTGGCTGAACAGGGTATTACTAAAATAGTTTTAACGGGTTCTGGTGGGCCGTTTCGCGATTGGGAATTAAATAAGCTTGCATCGGTTACGCCTGCGCAAGCAGTTGCACATCCTAACTGGTCGATGGGTAAAAAGATTTCTGTGGATTCGGCAACCATGATGAATAAAGGACTTGAGTATATCGAAGCTCGTTGGTTATTTAATGCAAGTGCTGACGAAATGGAAATTATTATTCATCCGCAATCGATTATTCACTCCATGGTACGTTATCAAGATGGTAGTGTGGTGGCAGAACTGGGTGTGCCTGATATGTGCACACCGATTGCTTATGCTATGTCTTACCCCGATCGGGCTCCATCAAGTGTACCACCTTTGGATTTTTGTCAAATTTCGGCTTTAACGTTTACACAGCCTGATTTTAATCGTTATCCTTGTTTAAAATTGGCAATAGAAGCGTCCAATCAAGGGCAAGCTGCCACAACGGCGCTTAACGCAGCGAATGAAATTGCGGTAGAAGCATTTTTACAACATAAAATTGGTTTTATGGATATTGCCAAAAATGTAGCAAAAGTATTAGATCAATTGGCTTTCCCTGAACCATCGACTATTGACGATGTTTTTATGATAGATCAATGGGCTAGATCACAATGTGGTCTGTGTTAAATGCTATTTAATTTTTATAATCAATGGAATAAATAGGTAGTAAGGGCAGTCAGTCACAATGACATTTTGAAAATATTGTGTTCAGCTTTGCTGCCCTATTCATGCTTTTGTGGCTAAGCGAGTTGTTTAGCTGTTAATGTTGGATTATCGCTAATAAAAGCTTGTAAAAATGTGCTATCGGGTAATGCCGTTAACGCACCTTTTTGAGTGGTTGCTAAGGCGCCGCACGCACTAGCTATCGTCATCATGCTTTCTAACATGAGTTTATCTTCAGGCATTCCCGATGAGGCAATACTGCTAAGTAGTCCTGCCACAAAGGCATCGCCTGCACCAGTAGTATCAATACTATTTACATGGTATGAGTCAAAAGAAAATATTTTGCCTTGCCATAATACAATGCTGCCATCTTTACCTTTAGTAATTAACTTTAATGGTGCCTCATAGTGTTGTTGTAGTTTACTTAATGCTTCATGCCAGTCATTGCATTGCGTGAGCCAAAATAATTCTTCATCTGATAGCTTAAGGATATCGGCATCATGACAAAATTGAGTAATCGTTGTGCGCATTTCATCTTTATTTTCCCACATCTGCTCGCGCAAGTTAATATCAAAGCTGATCAAGCCATTTTTTGCGGTAAGGTTTTTAATAGCGGTTTTAAGCGTTTGTCGACAAGTATGGCCGACTAGCGCCAAAGAGCAAAAATGTAAAATATCTTGGTTAAAATCAGGTATCGCTTGCTCAGACAAAAATTGGTCGGCTGATGGCGAAACTAAAAAAGTAAAACTCCGTTCCCCATTTTGACCTAAATCAACAACAACAGTACTTGTTTTATAGTGATCATCTTTTTCAAGGCTTTGACAATCAACATGATAGTCACGGAACGTTTTTTCCATAAAATGACCAAAAGGATCATTACCAACACGGCCAATAAAAGCAGAAGGTAGCCCCAATTTAGCAATACCAATCGCCACATTGGCCGGCGCGCCACCTGCACAAGCTTTATAATTCATATCACCAAATGGTAACAAATCAATAACGGCATCCCCAAGGGACCAAACTTTAGTATTATTCATTTTTTAACTCGATTATAGTTAGTGACTAAGGTAATCTAATCTAGCGTAGAGGCAGATTATTTTAATTTTGTGAAATACGTCATCTTCTTGCCTTTTAATAAAGTCTTTGATGTTTAATTTATTATTGAATTAATGATGGTTATATTTTAAAAGTTTGTCATAGACTAAATCATTTGGCAAAAAATTCATTGTTAACGTTAAAAATGTGTGACTATCATCACATATTTTATCTCTAATTTCATTAACAGTTAACGTTAACAGTTAAATTAAGATACCATTAGATAAAGGTATCTAATATTGGATAAAAAAGGGGTTTTTATGTCTACTGCTATTGATAAAGCCAATCAAGCTGTTAAAGCGTTAGAAAAAGTGATGAATAAACAATACTACCCACATTTTCATTTAGCTCCCTCAGCAGGTTGGATGAATGATCCTAATGGTTTGATTTACTTTAACGGTCAATATCATGCTTTTTATCAGCATCATCCTTACGATGAAAATTGGGGGCCAATGCATTGGGGGCATGCTGTTAGTGATGATTTGGTTACATGGCGTAGATTGCCAATTGCGATTGCTCCTGATCAAGAATTTGATAAAAGCGGTTGTTTTTCTGGCTCAGCGGTCGATAACCATGGTGAATTATGCTTAATTTATACAGGTCATCTTTGGTTAGCAGGTCAAGGTAATGATGAGCAGATTCGGCAAGTCCAATGTTTGGCGAGTAGCAAAGATGGCATTCATTTTGAAAAGCAAGGCACAGTACTTGCGCCAAAAAATGGCATTATGCACTTTCGCGATCCTAAAGTGTGGCAACAAGATGGCAAATGGTGGATGGTGGTTGGTCAACGAACGCCAAATGATGTGGGGCAAGTTTTACTTTATTGTTCAGATGACTTAAAAAATTGGATATTTGATCATGTCGTGGTAAGTGATATCGATCCTGATGTTTATATGCTTGAATGTCCAGACTTTTTTCCACTGGGTGATAAATGGATTTTGATGTTTTCTCCACAAGGTATGAAAGCAACTGGCTACCAGTACCGCAATCGATTTCAATCGGGCTATATTGTAGGTAACTGGCAGCCAGGGCAACAATTTACAATTATTAAACCTTTTCAAGAGATGGATTTTGGGCATGATTTTTATGCACCGCAATCATTTCTTGCTGCTGATGGGCGTCGCATTGTGTTTGCTTGGATGGATATGTGGGAGTCAGCGATGCCAAGCAAAAACGATAAATGGGCTGGTGCATTTACGCTGCCACGTGAACTCACTTTAGATCAAGATAATAGTGTCCGAAACCGCCCGATTAAAGAACTTGAAGCATTGCGCGAAAAAACGGAATCATTTGGTGAAATAATGCTGAGTAATGAACTTAAACACACCAATATTCAATCTATTAGTTGCGAACTTAATGTTGAATTTGATTTAAATAAAAGCGATGCTGAACGTTTTGGTTTGCAACTTGCAGCCACTGGAGATGGTAAACAAGCAACGTTACTATATGTTGATTTACAATCCGATCGAATTATACTTGATCGCAGTTTATCCGGTCTTGAATTAAGCGGTTATCGTAGCGTACCGCTACCAAAAACAGATAAGCTAACTTTGCATATTTTTATTGATGCCTCATCTGTCGAGGTTTTTGTTAATAATGATTTGTATAGCCTTACGAGCCGTATTTACCCACAATTACCCGCCGAGCGAGTCATCAACCTCTTTGCTGAAAATGGAAAAGCGAAAGTGACAAAATTGGAAAGTTGGCAATTGAATTCTATTTATGCGTAATGTCTATTCACTGCCAATTGGCAGTGAAATTCATTTTAAAAAGATGACTTTTTTGTAAAGAAGTTTCAGAAAATAAATATATTTAATTAAAAAGTTTTAATTTACAAATGGTTATTCTATCACGCATTTTAACAAAATTAGAGTCAAAATCGATAACCGCCGGACGCATAAATGTAATCTCGAGAAGGTTAGGCACTGCTGTAGATGTGTTTACTTCTTGTCAAAATTTTATTCGGGCAGGTAAGTAGAAAAGCATAATATAGGTTCAGTCTTGCTAAATGATATTAATGGATTATTATATACATTTAATGCAATATTTGGATTCACAACTTTAACTATCTATCATATAACTAGATTAACCAAATAAGCGTTAACCGAAGGTCTCTTTCCCGTGAAATCATTGTCTGTACTATTGTCACTTATGATGTACTTTTGATGGATTTATGGTAAGGAAAATTGAATACTCAGGCTTGGTTTTGGGATTAAAGTGTTTATTTTAATTATGGTAGGGTTTAACTAGTCGGTACCTTAACCTGAGTTTAAAGATCTGTTTTGTTATGCGCCTTTTTCAGGATTTTATTTGTTATTTTTGTTCTTTATTTTCGCTTTCTTGTGCCATAATCTGATGTTACTCGGCTGAAAGTCCTCACCGTAGCATTTTTTAATAAAAGCTAGGTTCTTTTTAGGCAACACATCAGGTGGCAATGATGAGCATCATGATCTGAAGTCATTCCCAGTTCATTTGTGGAAAATGGTTAGCTGTAAGTTCAACGACTTGTTGCATATTAATAATTTTAAGTCTTGAATCAATTATCTTGCTAAGTCCGCGAGCCTCAATATCGTTGTCGATGATATAACAATGTTTGGTTTTGTTGATGATGTCATTGAATAGTGGATTATTTTGTATAGCCAGAATAACGCCATTTTGCCAGAATAATACGGTATCTTGAGCTGATATTAATTGTAGATCTATGGTTGATTGATTTGCTGTCGATATAGTATGTAACATTATTTTTTTCACTTTTTATACTGAAACGTAGTTTTTCCTGAATTTTTTTTAAAAATTAAGGTTATTTTGCTTGGTACATCTTTAATGGTTATTAGTATATAATAAGGACTATTTATTGAGCAAAGAATTCATCATGAAACCGATTATTTTAACTAATGAGCAAGAAACGATTTTGTTTGGTAGTAAAATTGCCAAACAGTGTTTAAACTATTTGTCTAAGCATGATGATACAATTGTTATCTATTTAATTGGTGATCTTGGTGCTGGTAAAACAACTTTTAGTCGTGGTTTTTTGCAACAATTAGGTCACATTGGTAACGTAAAAAGCCCTACTTATACGTTAGTAGAACCCTACCAGTTTGATAGTTTTTCTGTTTATCATTTTGATTTTTACCGGCTTTGTAGCCCTGAAGAGCTGGAGTTTATGGGAATACGTGAATATTTTGCTTTGCGCTCGATTTGTTTAATTGAGTGGCCAGAACAAACAAATGGTATCTTGCCGAGTGCTGATCTTGAAATTCATTTGGCTTATTTGGCGCATGAGCGTACAGTTTGCGTGCAAGCAAAAAACGAAAAAGGCCAAGCGATTATTAATTTATCACAATAGAAATAAACAATAAAAAGACAATGAAAAAACTACTCACTTTTTTTATATTATTACTGCTTTGTAGCTCTACTTATGCAGCTAGAGTTATGATTGCCGTTGATGCTGGTCATGGAGGTAAAGATTCCGGTGCAATAGGAAAAAATAAGTTATATGAAAAAACAGTGACGCTTTCAATCGCAAAAAAACTTACCAGTTTGCTAAATAAAGATCCCAATTTTAAAGGAGTATTAACCCGTAGCAGTGATAATTTTATCTCGGTTTCGCAGCGCTCCGAAATTGCTCGTAAAAATAAAGCCAATTTATTAGTTTCAATTCATGCTGATGCTGCACCAAATAGGAGTGCAACAGGTGCGTCGATATGGGTGTTATCAACTAAGCGTGCTGATACGGAACTTGGTCGTTGGCTTGAACAAGAAGAAAAACAGTCACAATTACTCGGTGGGGCAGGTGATGCTCTTAGTGATGATCATAATCCTCATTTAAGCCAAGCGGTATTAGATCTACAGTTTTCTTATTCTCAACAAGTGGGTTATAAGCTAGCAAAACATGTATTAAAAGAAATGGAAGGAATAATCAAGCTGCATAAATCTGTTCCAGAGCATGCAAGTTTAGGTGTATTACGTTCACCAGATATCCCGTCAATTTTAGTTGAAGTGGGTTTTATCTCTAACGAAGGAGAAGAAAAATTGTTAGGCAGTAATGCCCATCAAAATAAGATTGCAAAAGCTATTTATCAAGGTATAAAAAATTACGTTAAACAAAATCCAAAATTTGGGGAACAACATTAATGGCAATTCATATTCTTTCTCCCCAATTAGCCAATCAAATTGCTGCTGGTGAGGTGGTAGAACGCCCCGCATCTGTCATCAAAGAGTTAGTTGAAAATAGCCTTGATGCGGGTAGTAACCAAATTGATATTGATCTTGAACAAGGCGGCTGTAAGTTAATTCGTATTCGTGATAATGGTTGTGGTATTGCTAAAGCTGAATTAGCGCTGGCGCTTGCTCGTCATGCGACAAGTAAAATCAGTACATTAGATGATTTAGATTCAATTGTGAGCCTTGGGTTTCGTGGTGAGGCGCTAGCGAGTATAAGTTCGGTTGCTAGATTGACATTAACTTCACGTACTGCTGAACAATCCGAAGCATGGCAAGTTTATGCTGAAGGACGGGATATGAAGCCGATGATTAAACCTGCAGCTCATCCTGTGGGATCGACTGTCGAAGTCCTTGATCTGTTTTATAATACACCGGCAAGACGTCGTTTTTTAAAAACAGAAAAAACTGAGTTTATGCATATTGAAGAGTTTGTTCGGCGTATTGCACTTGCACGACCTGATGTTACCTTTAATTTGCAACATAATGGTAAATTGGTTAAGCAGTATCGTTCATCCACCCTTGAAAAAAGAGTCGAATTGGTGTGCGGGCGTGCATTTATGCAAAAAGCTGTCAAATTAGATTGGCAACATGATGATTTACTCATTCAAGGTTGGGTCACTAGTAGTGAAAGTAGTGATTTGCAGTATTTTTATGTTAATGGGCGAGTCATCAAAGATAAATTACTTAATCATGCATTGCGTCAGGCCTATATAAGCCGTACGAATGAACAACAAAGTTATGTGGTGTTTTTACACATCGATCCAAAACAAGTTGATGTCAATGTTCACCCTGCTAAGCATGAAGTCCGTTTTCATGAAGCAAGATTGGTTCATGATTTTGTTTATCAAGCTATAGTAATGGCACTTGAATCGAATTTACCTGTAACAGAAGAAATAGCAACAATAACGCCCAATCGACAAGCAGCTGGTGAGAATATCTTTAATCAAAAAATATCCACTAAGTCTTATCAAACGAATAGTCAATTATCAAAAAAAAACAGTAATTATGCTAAAGAAAATGCATTATATGGTCAATTAGTCAATGTTGTTCCCCCATCTCAAGAAATTATACAATCTGAGCTAAAAAAATCAGGTTTATCTGTAGAGAAAAATGAAATAACTGAACCACAAAAAGCGGTTATTGAAGCATTATTTCCTAAACGTAATATACCTTTGCAAACATTACAAAAGCAACTTGATAGCTCATCAATAGTGCAATTTGGTCGAGTGTTAACTATTATTCAACCCGACATCGCATTGCTTGAAAAGTATGAAGATACTCAGCAAAAATTAATGTTGATGAAATTACCTATTGCTAAGCAAAAAGTGACTGCAATTAAATTATTATCACAAGATTCTGAAAAATTGCTTATTCCATTAACCATTTTAATCAATCATCAAGAGCAGCAAGTGCTTTCCAGTTATCAACCTCAGTTGAATTTTTTAGGCTTTGATTTTTATATTGATAAAGCAAAATTGTATTTGCAAAATGTTCCTAAAATGTTGCGCACTATGAATTGGCAGCAATTATTACCTGCTTTAATTGCTTTTATATCAGATTCAAAAAATGAAGTGTTAGATCCTACACAAATAGCGGCTTGGTTAGCTAATCAGTATGATGATAATCGCACTATGATCTGGAGTGTGGCTAAAGTCATTCCGTTGCTTGCTCAATTAGAAGAGGTGGATATTAATCTATTACAACAAGAATCATTTTTATATCCGATTGATATACAATCTTTAACTCAATCCATTTTATCATGAATAAACCAAAAATTATTTCGTTAATGGGACCAACAGCATCTGGTAAAACGGCATTTGCTATGGCACTTTACGAACGTTATCCTATTGATATTATTAGTGTCGATTCCGCTCTGATTTATCGCGGTATGGATATCGGTACCGCAAAGCCAACTAAAAAAGAGCAACAATATTATCCACATAAATTGATTGATATTTGTGATCCCGCAGAGAGTTATTCTGCAGCTAATTTTAGGCGTGATGCAATTGTAGAAATTGAAAAATCACTAAAAAAAGGTCGAGTTCCATTGTTAGTTGGTGGAACAATGCTCTATTTTAAAGCTTTAATTGAAGGGCTTTCACCACTTCCAGCGGCCAATAGTGAAATTCGTGAGCAAATAGAAGAAAAAGCCAATAAATTAGGTTGGCAAGCGATTCACGATGAACTAAAAAAAGTTGATCCCGTTTCGGCTAAAAGAATTCATCCTAACGATCCACAGCGTCTTAATCGTGCTTTAGAAGTCTATTTAATCTCAGGAAAAAGTCTTACTGAACTTACACAAGAAAGCGGCGAAGCATTACCCTATGATATTATGCAGTTTGCTATTATGCCGCAAGATCGGTCGCAATTACATGAGCGTATTGAACAACGTTTTTTAAAGATGTTAGATGAAGGATTTGAAAATGAAGTTAAAACGCTTATGCAGCGATCTGATTTGCATTTAAATTTGCCTTCTATTCGCTGTGTAGGCTATCGCCAAATGTGGGAATATTTAAATGGCGATATAAGTTATGATGAAATGGTTTTTAAAGGTATCTGTGCTACTCGTCAATTAGCCAAACGACAAATCACGTGGCTGCGTGGTTGGAAGCAACCTATTACATGGTTAAATAATGATAATATGGATTCAATTTTTCAAAAAATGTTCTAATCTATAATTTTTAGAAAGAGGATTAATAGTATACTATTGTATAGTATTGTTGATAAAATTATGCGCATTATTGTCAAGATTTAGTCTTTTTTTTATCTTTTTAGTTTAAAATTATTAAAAAATTAGTTATTTGTGCATAAATTGTTGTTGATTAGTTCAAGAGAAGTGCTTTTTATGTTATTTTGGTAGATACTAAAGATGTATCTGAAATCGTATGTAAAAAATACATTAATTTTATATTCATATAATTATTTTTAAAGGATAAACTCATGTCAAAAGGGCAGTCATTACAAGATCCTTATTTAAATTTGCTTCGTCGAGAGCATATTCCTGTATCAATCTATTTAGTTAATGGTATTAAGCTACAAGGACAAATTGAATCATTTGATCAGTTTGTAATTTTACTAAAAAATACTGTAAGTCAAATGGTATATAAACACGCTATCTCAACAGTTGTACCATCTAGGCCTATTTCTGGACTAGTAACTCAACCTGAAGAGGAAGCTGAAAGCTGATATTTCAGTGGAGAATTTGATTGTTCGATCGATATAAAGGCGGTGAAACTGCCTTATTAGTTCATGTATTCTTCCCGCAAGAAAGCGATATCGAGGATCTTAAAGAGTTTGAAGTTTTAGTTTCTTCAGCTCAAATAGATATTCTCGATATTGTAACAACCTCAAGGAAAGTACCTCAAAGCAAATATTTTATTGGTGAAGGTAAAGCACAAGAAATAGCTGAAAAAGTTAAACAGCTTGATGCTTCTGTTATTTTAGTAAATCATACTTTAACACCCTCCCAAGAACGTAATCTAGAACAGTTGTGTAAATGTCGGGTTGTTGATAGAACAGGATTGATTCTTGATATTTTTGCTCAACGGGCTAGAACACATGAAGGTAAATTACAAGTTGAATTAGCACAGTTACAACATCTTTCGACTCGATTAGTTCGAGGTTGGACGCATTTAGAAAGGCAAAAAGGCGGAATTGGCTTACGAGGGCCCGGTGAAACACAATTAGAAACAGATAGACGATTGATTCGTCATCGTATTCAGTTAATTTTATCAAGACTTGCTAAAGTTGAAAAACAGCGAAATCAAAATCGTCAATCAAGAAATAAAGCCGATCTATCAACAGTTTCTTTAGTTGGCTACACTAATGCGGGTAAATCAACATTATTTAATGCATTAACAAATGCAAATGTATATGCTGCTAATCAGTTATTTGCTACACTCGATCCAACATTACGGCGGATCATTGTCGATGATGTTGGTGAAGTTGTTTTAGCTGATACAGTCGGATTTATTCGTCATTTACCCCACGATTTAATTGCCGCTTTTAAAGCGACACTACTTGAAACGCAAGAAGCCAATTTATTATTACATGTTATTGATGCAGCCGATCCAAATATATTGGATAATATGCATGCCGTTAATGAAGTGTTGCTTGAAATTGATGCAGATGAAATTCCAACATTGCTCGTTATGAATAAAATTGATTTAATTGAGGGGAAACAGCCAAGTATTGATCGGGACGAAAACGGCATACCAATTCGAGTTTGGATTTCAGCACAAAAAGGTTTAGGATTGGATCAATTATTTATTGCTTTAAAAGAAAGGTTAGCTAAGCAAATTCAAGTTTGCCATTTGAGTTTACCTGCCTATTTAGCAAGACTAAGAAGTCGTTTATATCAGTTAAATGCGGTAGAAAATGAATTTATTAATGAGGATGGTAGTTTTCATCTAAATGTGAGAATTCCCTCTATTGAATGGAATCGCCTCTGTAAACAAGAGCCAGATCTGTTATACTTAATCAATAAGCAAAATAACAACTAATTGTTAAATGGAGCATATAAAATATGGCGTGGAATCAGCCCGGCAATAACGGACAAGATAACGACCCATGGGGAAATCATAACAAAAAACCAACTAATCATTCATCTAATGATTTATTGGGTAAAATTAAAGATTTATTAAAAAAAAGCAATTTTGGTAATAATAAGGGATCGTCAGGAATTAAGTTGCCGATGAATACGGCTAAAATTATTATATCTATAATCGCTTTATTCGTGCTAGTTTGGGCGGGGAGTGGTTTTTATACTATTAGCCAAAGCCAACGAGGTGTAATTACCCGATTTGGTCAAGTTCAGGCAGAAATTATTCAACCTGGATTAAATTGGAATCCACCGTTAATTGATAAAGTATATAAAGTTGATACACAAGGTACACACAATTTTAATGTGAATGGCTTTATGATAACAACCGGTGAAGATTTAGTCTTTGTTGAAATGAATGTACAATATCGTGTTAGCGATCCTGTAAAATATTTATTTAATGTTACTAATGTTAAAGATAGTTTACAACAAGCTGCTGATAGTGCTTTGCGTACTGAAGTAGGTAGCTCAAGTATGGATGATATTTTAACTAATGGGCGTTCAGCATTAGAAACTCGTACAAAAGATGAGCTAGTTAATGTCATCAATAATTACGATATGGGAATTAGTATAGTGGATCTTAATTTCCAATCAGCTCGTCCGCCTGAGGCTGTACAAGAAGCCTTTAATGATGCAATGAATGCTCGAGAAGACAAAAAACGTGAAATAAATAAAGCTGCTGCTGAAAAAGTTCAACAAGTACAACAGGCAGAAGGTCGCTCTGCAAGAATTTTAGCTGATGCAAATGCTTATAAAATTAGAGTGGAACTTGAAGCGGAAGGTGATGTGGCTCGTTTTGAAAAAATCTTACCACAATATAAAGCAGCACCAGAAATTACTAAAGAACGCTTGTATATTGAAACTATGGAAAGAGTGTTAACCAAAACCAACAAAATTATAGTTAATGATAAAAATGGGAATTTAATGGTATTGCCATTAGAACAATTATTAAAAAATAAAAATGAAAAAAATTCAGAACCCATGACTTTAGAAAACCCAAATAGTGAATATAATTCTAATATGCCAAACTCATCTGAAATTATAAAAGAGCAGTTTCAAACAACGCAGGAATTGCCAAAAGAGGTTAACAATAACACAAATAGTATAAATAAAACCAGCAACACCACGCGGACTCCGCGGTTTATGGGAAGATAAGGAGATGATTATGCGAAAATTATTGATTCCTATAACATTAATTTTAATTGGTGTGCTTTTTTCTAGTGTTTATGTTATTGAAGAAGGGACTTGTGGTATAGTTTTACGATTCAATAAAATTATTAGATTATCTGGGCCTGGATTACATTTTAAAATTCCAGGAATGGATAATGTAAAAATTGTTGATGCTAAAATCCAAACAACAAATAGTTCTGATAATATAGGTCGGGAGCAAAAGTTCATAACACGTGAAAATAAAGATTTAGTTGTTGATTATTTTGTACAATGGAAGATTGTTGATTTTAATCGATATTATGAAACAATTGCTGGTGGTAATAACATTGAGAACTTGTTGCTTGCTCGATTAAATGGACGTCTAAGAGCTGAAATTGGGAAATTGAATATCATTGATATTATTAATGACACAAATAATAACTCTCGTAATTCTATAATGACACGAGTAAAAGATGCATTAAATGGCACTGTTCAAGAGTTGGTTAGAAGTGAATCAAACGAAAATTTTATTGGTTCGGCTGAAAAAGAATCTGAAAGTAATAAGACAAGTATGAGATCTTTTGGTGTTGAAGTTATTGATGTTCGTATAAAGAAAGTTAATTTTCCTCAGGAAATCTCCAATTCAATTTATGAGCAAATGAAAGCAGCTCGAAAAGTTGTTGCACAAAATCAACGTTTTGAAGGTGTTAAGAAAGCCGATGAAATACGAGCAGATACTACACTAGAAGTAACAAAGATATTATCCGAAGCTGAACGTCAATCTCGATCTATTCGTGGTGAAGGTGATGCGAATGTAGCCAAGCTTTATGCTGATGCTTTTGGTAAAGATAGAGAATTTTTTAGCTTTATTCGTAGTTTAAAAGCTTATGAACAAAGCTTTACAGGTAATGATGTTATGGTCATTAGTCCTGATAGTGAATTTTTTAAATATATGAAATTAAAATCTAATAAATAACTGAATGAGTAAATAGTCTATGAGTAATAATATTGTTGTACTAGGTACACAATGGGGTGATGAAGGCAAAGGTAAAGTTGTTGATTTACTCACAGAAAAAGCAAAATATGTTGTTCGTTATCAAGGTGGACATAACGCTGGTCATACATTAGTGATTAATGGTGAAAAAACCGTATTACATTTAATTCCATCAGGAATCTTACGCAATGATGTGATAAGTATTATTGCCAATGGTGTTGTGTTATGTCCTGATGCTTTAATAAAAGAAATGAATGAGTTAGAAAAAAGTGGCATTCCTGTTAAAGAAAGACTCCTTATTTCAGAATCATGCCCTTTAATTTTACCCTACCATATTGCATTAGACCAAGCGCGAGAAAAAGCGCGTGGCAGTAAAGCTATTGGAACAACAGGGCGTGGTATTGGTCCTGCTTATGAAGATAAAGTGGCACGTCGTGGGCTTCGAGTTGGTGATTTATGTGATCGCCAAACTTTTGCCGAAAAATTAAAAGAAGTAATGGAATATCACAATTTCCAATTAGTTAATTATTACAAAGCAGAAGCTGTAGACTATCAAAAAGTTCTCGATGATACATTAGCGATAGCTGATATTTTAGTTGCTATGATTGCCGATATTCCTGCTCTTTTAGAAGAAGCACGCAAAAAAGGTGAGAGAATTATGTTTGAAGGGGCGCAAGGTACATTACTTGATATTGACCATGGGACTTATCCTTTTGTTACTTCTTCTAATACTACTGCTGGCGGTGTCGCAACAGGTTCTGGTTTTGGTCCGCGTTATGTTGGTTATGTACTAGGTATTGTCAAAGCTTACTCTACACGAGTTGGTGCTGGCCCATTTCCTACAGAGTTATTTGATGAGACTGGTGAATACCTATGTAAGCAAGGTAATGAATTTGGCGCAACAACTGGTCGTCGTCGTCGTACTGGATGGCTTGATGTGGTTGCTGTTCGCAAGGCAGTACAACTTAATTCTATTTCTGGATTTTGTTTAACTAAACTCGATGTGCTAGATGGACTTAAAGAAGTGAGGCTCTGTGTTGGTTATCAATTACCAAATGGTGAGGTCATCAAAAATGCTCCAGCCGCTGCTGAAGAATGGAGCTTAGTCAAACCTGTTTATGAATCAATGCCTGGATGGAATGAGTCAACCTTTGGTGTTAAAAGTTATAATGCTCTTCCACAAGCAGCTAAAGCTTATATTAAACGGATTGAAGAGTTAACCGAAACGCCAATTGATATTATTTCAACAGGACCTGATCGAAGTGAAACAATGATTTTACGCGATCCGTACCAAAACTAATTTAGCGTCAATCAAATCGGGATAAATGTCCCGATTTTTTGTTTTTATGATATTTTTTTCTAAAAAAGTTAATTGGGTAAGAGGAATTTATGGCTAAATTGGGGACCCCATTATCACCCAGTTCAACTAAAGTTTTACTTTGTGGGGCGGGTGAGCTTGCAAAAGAAGTTGTCATTGAGTTACAACGATTTGGTTGTGAGGTTATTGTCGTTGATCGTTATGCAAATGGGCCAGCGATGCAAGTTGCTCATCGGCACCATATCGTTAATATGCTTGATGGAGATGCTTTAAGAAAAGTCATAGAAGTAGAAAATCCAGATTATATTGTCCCTGAAATTGAAGCTATTGCAACATCTACACTAATTGAGCTGGAAGATGAAGGTTTTACAGTTATTCCAACAGCAAAAGCAACTCAACTTACGATGAATCGTGAGGGGATTCGTCGACTTGCAGCGGAGGAATTAAAATTACCAACGTCACCTTATCGATTTGCTACAAATGCAACAGAATTTAGAAAAGCAGTCAAAGAAATTGGTCTTCCTTGTTTAGTCAAACCTGTTATGAGCTCTTCTGGTAAAGGACAATCGTTATTAAGAAGCGAAGCAGATATTGAATTATCATGGAAATATGCACAAGAAGGTGGTAGAGCTGGCGGTGGAAAAGTTATCATCGAAGGCTTTATTGATTTTGATTACGAAATTACCCTACTCACTGTTAGACATATTAAGGGTGTGTCATATTGTGAACCGATAGGACATCGTCAAGAAAAAGGTGATTATCGAGAATCTTGGCAACCTCAGCAGATGTCTGATAAGGCCTTAAAACAGGCAAAAGATATTTCAACTAAAATAACAGATGCATTAGGTGGGCGAGGGTTATTTGGTGTTGAATTGTTTGTTAAAGGTGATCAAGTATGGTTTAGTGAGGTATCACCTCGTCCACATGATACAGGCATGGTGACATTAATTTCACAAAATTTGTCTGAGTTTGCACTACATGCTAGGGCAATATTAGGGCTGCCTATTCCTATTATAGAACAATATGGGGCATGTGCATCAGCTGTTTTATTAATAGAAGGTGATTCAAAACAAGTCACTTTTACTAATCTTGATAAAGCATTAAGTGAACCGCAAACTGATTTACGTTTATTTGGTAAACCAGAAGTGAAAGGTACTCGCAGAATGGGGGTTGCGCTAGCGAAGGCTTTAACGATTAACGATGCGATTACTAAAGCCATTAATGTAGTAAAACAACTAAAAATAACCCTATAATGAATTTTATTGTCTAAAAAGCAATCGCTTAATTCAAAAAAAGAAAAATTTATAAAATAGGGGTTGACGTATGCAAGTGAAGTGAGTAACATACGCAACCCTTGAGACAGCAAACTAAATCAACAAAAAGTTGTTTGGGAATTGAAGCTGTCAGCTCTTTAAAAAGAAGAAACAGACAATCTGTGTGGGCACTTGCGAGACGAAGAATGAAAAGTCTACGGACTTAAAAATTAAGTCTTGATAAGTGACACTGAAGATTCATTTGAATATGTCAGAGACAGTTATTGAGCGTCAAACTTTAAATTGAAGAGTTTGATCATGGCTCAGATTGAACGCTGGCGGCAGGCTTAACACATGCAAGTCGAACGGTAACATGAGTGCTTGCACTTGATGACGAGTGGCGGACGGGTGAGTAATGTATGGGGATCTGCCGAATGGAAGGGGACAACAGTTGGAAACGACTGCTAATACCGTATAAAGTTGAGAGACCAAAGCATGGGACTTTCGGGCCATGCGCCATTTGATGAACCCATATGGGATTAGCTAGTAGGTGAGGTAATGGCTCACCTAGGCGACGATCTCTAGCTGGTCTGAGAGGATGACCAGCCACACTGGAACTGAGACACGGTCCAGACTCCTACGGGAGGCAGCAGTGGGGAATATTGCACAATGGGGGGAACCCTGATGCAGCCATGCCGCGTGTATGAAGAAGGCCTTCGGGTTGTAAAGTACTTTCGGTGATGAGGAAGGTAGTGTATCTAATAGGTGCACTAATTGACGTTAATTACAGAAGAAGCACCGGCTAACTCCGTGCCAGCAGCCGCGGTAATACGGAGGGTGCGAGCGTTAATCGGAATGACTGGGCGTAAAGGGCATGTAGGCGGATAATTAAGTTAGGTGTGAAAGCCCTGGGCTCAACCTAGGAATTGCACTTAAAACTGGTTATCTGGAGTATTGTAGAGGAAGGTAGAATTCCACGTGTAGCGGTGAAATGCGTAGAGATGTGGAGGAATACCGGTGGCGAAGGCGGCCTTCTGGACAGATACTGACGCTGAGATGCGAAAGCGTGGGGAGCAAACAGGATTAGATACCCTGGTAGTCCACGCTGTAAACGATGTCGATTTGGAGTTTGTTGCCTAGAGCGATGGGCTCCGAAGCTAACGCGATAAATCGACCGCCTGGGGAGTACGGCCGCAAGGTTAAAACTCAAATGAATTGACGGGGGCCCGCACAAGCGGTGGAGCATGTGGTTTAATTCGATGCAACGCGAAGAACCTTACCTGGTCTTGACATCCACAGAATCTTGTAGAGATACGAGAGTGCCTTCGGGAACTGTGAGACAGGTGCTGCATGGCTGTCGTCAGCTCGTGTTGTGAAATGTTGGGTTAAGTCCCGCAACGAGCGCAACCCTTATCCTTTGTTGCCATCGGTTAGGCCGGGAACTCAAAGGAGACTGCCGTTGATAAAGCGGAGGAAGGTGGGGACGACGTCAAGTCATCATGGCCCTTACGACCAGGGCTACACACGTGCTACAATGGCGTATACAAAGAGAAGCGAGCTCGCGAGGGTAAGCGGACCTCATAAAGTACGTCTAAGTCCGGATTGGAGTCTGCAACTCGACTCCATGAAGTCGGAATCGCTAGTAATCGTAGATCAGAATGCTACGGTGAATACGTTCCCGGGCCTTGTACACACCGCCCGTCACACCATGGGAGTGGGTTGCACCAGAAGTAGATAGCTTAACCTTAGGGAGGGCGTTTACCACGGTGTGGTTCATGACTGGGGTGAAGTCGTAACAAGGTAACCGTAGGGGAACCTGCGGTTGGATCACCTCCTTACGAAGAGCTCGTAAGTGTTCACACAGATTGTTTGTTTAGAAGAAAGAGTCACTTTATTGGGTCTGTAGCTCAGGTGGTTAGAGCGCACCCCTGATAAGGGTGAGGTCGGTGGTTCAAGTCCACTCAGACCCACCAATTCTACTTAACTTTGCTGATTTTGGCTTACGTTGATGAAGTGAAGGCATAAATTAGCACGAAGCGGTCTGCGTTAAGCGAGTTGGGAAGTACACAGATGAAGTGAATTATTGGGGCTATAGCTCAGCTGGGAGAGCGCCTGCCTTGCACGCAGGAGGCCAGCGGTTCGATCCCGCTTAGCTCCACCATTAAAGATATCTCTTTCATTAGATATATAAAAAATTATGTTTGTATTTGCTTGAGAGTTATAGTTAAGTAAATAGAAAGATAAAGCTCTTTAACAATTAGGAACAAGCTGAAAGAAACGAGTTCTCGTTCTTATGTAAAGCTTTTATAGAATCGTATGATTAAAAGTTAGCGATAAATTTTAATTAATGACGAATAAATAAAGTGGATAACGTAAGAGAGAGAAAAAAAGCGTAATTAAAACCGAGACAACTGTGAGTTGTAAGGTTAAGAAATTAAGCGTACACGGTGGATGCCTAGGCAATCAGAGGCGAAGAAGGACGTGTTAATCTGCGAAAAGCGACGGTGAGCTGATAAAAGGCGCTATAGCCGTCGATGTCCGAATGGGGAAACCCAGTGTAGGTGACTACACTATCATCTGATGAATACATAGTCAGATGAGGCGAACCGGGAGAACTGAAACATCTAAGTACCCCGAGGAAAAGAAATCAACCGAGATTCCCTAAGTAGCGGCGAGCGAAAGGGGAGGAGCCCAAGCGGGTAGCATATAGTATTAGTGGAAGCGTCTGGAAAGTCGCACGATAGAGGGTGAAAGTCCCGTACACGAAGGTGCGATATGTGGAAGCTTATAGAGTAGGGCGGGACACGTGATATCCTGTCTGAAGAAGGGGGGACCATCCTCCAAGGCTAAATACTCCTGATTGACCGATAGTGAACCAGTACCGTGAGGGAAAGGCGAAAAGAACCCCGGGAGGGGAGTGAAATAGACCCTGAAACCGTGTACGTACAATCAGTGGGAGCTG
>NZ_LZGR01000054.1:0-9877 GCF_001690255.1 Gilliamella sp. App2-1 | reverse complement strand
TGTATTATGTAATTCTATTGTACAATATAGATAGATAGTAATAATTTGGTTAGTATTGAACCACTATATCTATATTATTACCTTCATTTTTTCTGTACTACGCACCGTCAATTTATTGATTTTTCCTTTAATAAACAATATGCTCCACATATACTATAAACCAAGTTCATCCCAAATTTCATCAATGCGAGCAACAACTTTAGGATCTTTCTTGATAATTTTTCCCCATTCACGATTGGTTTCACCCGGCCATTTATTGGTCGCATCCAAGCCCATTTTAGAGCCCAATCCAGATATCGGCGAAGCAAAGTCTAAATAATCGATAGGCGTATTATCAATAAAAGTGGTATCTCGATGAGGATCCATACGCGTGGAAATAGCCCACATAACATCTTTCCAATCACGAGCATTAATATCATCGTCACAGACAATCACAAATTTTGTATACATAAATTGCCGCAAATAAGACCAAACTCCCATCATGACGCGTTTAGCATGTCCTGAATATTGTTTTTTAATTGTCACAATCGCAATACGGTATGAACATCCTTCGGGGGGTAAATAAAAATCGACAATTTCAGGAAATTGTTTTTGTAAAATCGGTATAAAGACTTCATTCAATGCAAGACCCATTACCGCGGGTTCATCTGGCGGCCTACCGGTATAGGTTGAATGATAAATCGCATCTTTACGACGAGTTAAATGTGTCACGGTAAATACGGCAAATTGCTCAACTTCATTATAATAACCGGTGTGATCACCATACGGACCTTCTGATGCTAACTCATTAGGGTCGATATAACCTTCAAGCACGATTTCTGCACTAGCTGGAACGTCTAAATCGTTTGATAACGATTTCACCACTTCGGTTCGACTACCGCGTAATAATCCAGAAAAAGCGTATTCGGATAAAGTGTCTGGAACCGGTGTCACTGCACCTAAAATGGTTGCAGGATCAGCACCAATCACAACGCTAACAGGGAATTTTTGATTAGGATTTGCTTGTTGCCACTCTGCAAAATCAAGTGCCCCGCCACGATGCGAAAGCCAGCGCATAATTAATTTATTTTTGCCTAAAAGCTGCAAGCGATAAATACCCAAATTTTGCCGATCTTTATAAGGACCTTTAGTAATAGTCAGTCCCCAAGATAACAGCGGTGCCACATCATCGGGCCAGCAATGCATAATAGGTAAACGTGTCAAATCCACTTCATCATCCTTAAAAATCACCTCTTGGCAGGGAGCTGATGAACGATGTTTGACAGACATATTAAACACTTGTTTATATTTAGGTAAGACATTAAAAAATTGCCGTATGCCTTTGGGTGGTTCAGGTTCACGCAAAAATGCCAATAACTCACCGATTTCACGCAAAGCGGAAGTATCTTCCCGCCCCATCCCCATCGCAACACGTTTGGCGGTACCAAACAGATTACATAAAACAGGCATATCATAACCAATTGGGTTTTCGAATAATAAGGCAGGACCTCCACTACGTAATACACGATCAGCAATTTCGGTCATTTCAAGATAAGGATTAACAGGAAAAGTAATTCGTTTTAATTCACCTTGCTGCTCAAGATAATCTAAAAATTCTCTAAAATTTGAAAAATGCATTTATTATTACTCCCTGTTCCTGACTCATCTTGAGTTAACCACATCTAAAAGTCTTTTGTAATCCTTGATGGAAACCTATCGTTCAAATTAATTAGTCAGCATCAAAGTTTTCACTGTATATAGGTGTTTGTTTATTTTGATTACACTCAACAATTTTAGGTAATAGGGTTTCAAACTGTTTTTTGTCGATTTCAATAAATTCATCCTGATCAACTTGATAAAATAAATATTGCTCAGTTTGATCATCAAATAAAAAAGAAGCTAACCAATCATTTCTATCATCGCTATTTTCATTAGTAAATATTTTAATAATACTATTTTCGCGCACTTCTGGTTGATCTCGTAATTTATAATCAATGATCTTTTCAGCTATGTTAGCGTCATATTCATCAAAAATAATATAATTATTTTGGTTAGATTGGCACTTTTTTATACTTATTTCAGCGTTACTGGTTGGTACAAAAAAGCATAAACAAAACAGTACAATAGTGTATAGACTCAAGTTCATTTTCATTCAAACCTTTTAACTAGATTTAATCAAACTATGAATTTTACCAATAGCCTCACTGTTATTTGGTGATAAAGTAAGATTGGTAGCTTCATCAATCGTCAGCCATTGATAAGCTAAATGTTCAGTAAGTATAGGTGTTATCTCTTTAATAAGAGGTAGATAAAACCAATGTTCTTTATTTATCTTTACTTCGGGTGCATATCTATGCCTAAATTGTGGAAAAATCTCAAATTCAACAGCATGATTTGCATCAATTAATTCAAGATTTTGTCCAATGATATCAATGCCCGTTTCTTCAAAAACTTCACGAATCGCGGTTTCTCTAGGCAATTCATTAGCTTCCATACTACCTGTTACTGATTGCCAAAAATAAGGATCATCTTGACGTTGTAACATAAGGCAGCGATTTGTTGTCTGGCAGAAAATCACCACCAGAACAGATTCAGGATTTTTGAAATTTTGCATCAAATATCACTATTTTTTACTTATTTCAATACCTAGTTCATTTAATGCGGCCGCATTTGCTGGGCTTGGAGCATCGGTTAATAAACATGCTGCTGCTGTTGTTTTAGGAAATGCTATCACATCGCGAATATTATCGGTTCCACTTAATAACATACTTAACCTATCTAATCCAAATGCTAATCCTGCATGTGGAGGGGTGCCGTATTTTAATGCATCGAGCAAAAAGCCAAATTTTTCACGTTGATCATGCTCATCAATACCTAAAATGGAAAAAACCGCTTGCTGCATTTCACTGCGATGAATACGAACCGATCCACCACCCACTTCATAACCATTTATGACCATATCATAAGCATTCGCAACAGCATTTTCCGGGTTTTTGATAAGTTCTTCTGGCGTATAGTCTTTTGGTGACGTAAATGGATGATGCATTGCACTTAATCCTTCGTCGGTTTCTTCAAACATAGGGAAATCCACAACCCAAAGTACTGCCCATTTACCTTCATCAGTTAAACCTAAATCCTTACCAACTTTTAAACGTAATGCGCCGAGTGCATCACTCACAACTTTATAACTATCAGCACCAAACAATAGAATATCGCCATCTTTAGCGTTGGCTCGATTAAGTAGGGCTTCCATTTGTGATTCATTAAAGAATTTTGCCACAGGACTTTGTACGCCTTCTAGCCCTTTATGACGTTCATTAACCTTAATCCATGCCATACCTTTAGCACCATAAACCGAAATGAATTGTGTATATTCATCTAACTGCTTGCGCGTTAATTGGGCGCCATTTGGTACACAAAGTAAAGCTACGCGACCTTTAGGATCATTGGCTGGAGTTGAAAACACTTTAAAATCAACATCTTTAACAATATCAGCCACATCAATAATTTCGAGCGGATTACGTAAATCGGGTTTATCGCTACCAAAACGACGCATTGCCTCAGCAAAAGTCAGGATAGGGAACTTGCCTAAATCGACATTTTTAACATGCAGCCAAAGTTCACGAATCATTTGTTCCATAACTTCACGCACTTGTTCGGCTGTCATAAATGACGTTTCAACATCGATTTGAGTAAATTCAGGTTGACGATCGGCTCTCAAATCTTCATCTCGAAAACATTTTACAATTTGATAATAGCGATCAAATCCTGACATCATCAGCAATTGCTTAAATAATTGTGGCGATTGTGGAAGCGCATAAAATTCACCTTTATGAATTCGGCTTGGCACTAAATAGTCTCGAGCCCCCTCTGGGGTTGCTTTGGTTAACATTGGAGTTTCAATATCTAAAAAACCATGCTCATTCATAAATGAACGAACAAACGCAGTAATTTTGGCTCGAGTTTTAAAAATCGTTGCCATTTCAGGGCGACGAAGATCTATATAACGATATTTTAAACGCTGTTCTTCACTATTATTTTGATTAAAATCAAGAGGTAAAACATCGCTACGGTTAAATACAGTCAGCTCAGTGGCCAAAATTTCGACCTCGCCAGTTGCCATCTCTTTGTTGATTTGACCTTCAGGTCGGGCTCTCACTTTACCTTTGATCTGAATACAAAATTCATTACGTAACTCACCTGCAAGTTGATACGCTTGTTGATAATCAGGGTCGAAAAACACCTGAACAATGCCTTCACGATCGCGCATATCAATAAAAATCATACCGCCTAAATCTCGACGTTTATTGACCCATCCACACAATGTTACTTCTTGATTAATATGAGATGCTGTTAACTGACCACAATAAATCGAACGCATAAAATATCCTGTTTAAATATCAATCTATAAAAATTGCAAATATTATAAATCAAATAGAGCCCTTATAAAGGCATTTATTTAGATTTATTCTTTAATTGTTTACTTATTTTGAATTGTCATTTCCATATTGTTGACTAAAGAGTAATTGATGGTACTTGTTTGTTGACGTAAGCAATTGCGGTTATGTATATTAACTACACAATGTTAGATTATGATTTTAGTTATCATGGCTAGTTCTTATTAATAATAATATATTCTATGAGGCCCATAAGGATGGAAATTTTAAAAGACTATAGAGTGCATGTACTTGCACTAGTCGTTGTTTTAGTATGTGAGTTCATCGGTAGACAATCTATCTGGATTATCACAATGTATCCGATGTTATACGCCATGATTGTTGGCGGAATAATCAGCCTTCCTAAATTAAAAATATTAAAACTAAAAAATATGAACCATGCCAGTGCCATCATGATTGTCACGTTAATGCTACTTATTGCTAAGCTTGGTGTCTCGGTTGGTCCTAAAATTGATATGATTTTGGAAGATGCTAAGTTAGCCTTAATTTTTCAAGAATTAGGTCATTTTGCTGGTACGATTTTATTAGGTTTACCTCTTGCAATGATATTAGGCATGAAACGTGAGGCGGTGGGCGCAACGTATTCTGTCGCTCGCGAACCCAATATCGCGATCGTTGCCGATAAATATGGATTAGATTCTGCTGAAGGTCGAGGCGTTATGGCGATGTATGTTTGTGGCACACTTTATGGTGCTATTTGGATGAGCATACTTGCTAGTGTAATGGCAAAATTAGATATCCTCCATCCTTATGCATTAGCGATGGGGGCTGGAGTTGGAAGTGGTAGTATGATGGCGGCATCACTTGCACCAATAAGTGACCTTTATCCTGAAATGGCTAGTGAAATCAAAGCCTATGCAACAACCGCAAACTTAATGTCGAGTATTGTTGGCATTTATATTTATACGCTATTTTCATTACCTTTTGCCTCTTTCTTATATAATCTTTTTGCCCGCTTACGACGTAACAAGGAAGGAGCGCTATCATGAAATGCCTAGAAACAATATTTTTACTGATTTTAGTTGCCATTATTATGGCTGCCGGCAATACAGTGGGCTACAAAATCGATTTTATGCTGTCATTACAAGCATTATCAATCTTAGTTGCTATATCAATAGTCGGCTATTTTGTTGGTAAAATTCCACTATTAAACAAATTCCCAGTTATTTTATGGGTATCAGTCGTAGCCGCAGCAGCTTCATCACCAATATTTCCTTATCACGAACAAGTCGTTTCAATTACTGATCAGGTTTCTTTATTGGCTGTTTGTACCCCAGTTCTTGCTTATGCAGGTCTAGCTATTGGCAAAGATTTAGCATTATTTAAAAATATTTCTTGGCGAATCATCCCTGTTTCGTTAGCCGTGTTTTCAGGTACCTTTATTTTTGCGGCAATCATTGCACAAATCACCTTGCATTGGGAAGGTGTTATCTAATTTGAATTAGGATTTTAACGTATGACAAAAGAAGAACTTAAAAAAAAGGTTTGTAACGCAATAGCAAGCCGAAAAGCTGATATCAAAGCGATTGCTCAGTCAATTTGGGCAGAACCTGAACTTGGTTATAAAGAACACAAAACCGCTAAAAAAGTCGAAGAAGCCTTTGAAAAATTGGGTGTACCATTTAAAAATAAATTAGCTATAACTGGCGTAAAAGGTCGCTTAAAAGGTGGAAAAGGTAGTAAGTACAGCATTGCTGTTATTGGCGAGCTTGATGCCATTATTTGTGCTGATCACCCCGCTGCTGATGAAACATCTGGCGCTGCACACTGCTGTGGGCATAATGCGCAAATTGCCAATATGATGGCAGTCACGATGGGATTAATTGATGCAGGGGCTATGCAATTTTTAGCGGGTGATGTTGTACCCTTTGCGGTACCTGCTGAAGAATATGTCGAAATTACTTATCGTAATCGCTTAATTGAAGAAGGTAAAATCAAATATATTGGAGGCAAACCAGAGCTAATTTCGCGGGGGGAATTTGATGATGTTGATATGGCACTGCAAATACACTTAACTAGCGTACCCCATGACCGCCAAAATGGTTTTATCGAAATATCAACCACCAGTAATGGTTTTATCGGTAAACTGATTCAATATAAAGGCGAAGCGTCACACGCGGCGGCTGCACCACATGCGGGTGTCAATGCCTTAAACGCAGCAATGATGGGAATGATGGGTGTGCACGCGATTCGCGAAACTTTTCAAGAAAAAGACTATATTAGATTCCACCCAATTATTACCCAAGGTGGTGATTTAGTGAATGTGGTTCCAAGCGATGTCAGAATGGAAAGCTATGTACGAGCTGGTAATGTGCCCGCCATGATTGATGCCAATGAACGAATTAATCAAGCACTAAAAGCAGGCGCTATGGCGGTTGGGGCAACCTGTGAAATTAAAGACTTGCCTGGCTATCTACCATTAAATAACAATCCAACACTTAACGAGCTGTTAAAACGTAATGCCGAAGCGTTAATTGGTAAAGAAAATGTTTCGGTTGCCCCTCATATGACAGGAAGCACAGATACTGGTGATCTATCCCACATTATGCCAGTTAGCCATCCATGGATTGGTTCGGTTCGCGGTGTTTTACACGGTAAAGATTATACCGTATTTGATGAAGAGATGGCTTACATCCGTCCTGCGCAAATGATGGCCTGTACAATTATCGATTTACTTTATGACGACGCCAAACCAGCACAAACACTGATGTCAGGATATAAACCACTCATGACCAAAGAAGAATATTTAACATTCCTATCTGGCTTTGACAAATAATCTTAATAGCTTGGCACATCATTGTGCCAAGTTTCTGTTATAATGCTTTTTCATCATTAACCACAATAAACACCCACTATGCAAGAACTGACTGATCAAGAACTGTTTCGTTATGATAGACAAATCACATTGCGTGGTTTTGATATTGATAAACAACAAATATTAAAAAACAGTTCAGCACTGATCATCGGTTTAGGTGGACTCGGCTGTGCGGCATCGCTCTATTTGGCTGCATCAGGTTTAGGTAAATTAACGTTAGTTGATTTTGATACCATATCAAAATCCAACTTAAATCGACAAATTTTATATACCGAAAAGGCTATCAATCAATACAAAGTCGAGGTTGCAAAAGAAGCCTTAACCAATATCAATGCCAATACGTTAATTGAAACAATGCATCAGCAACTTGACGATGACAAGCTCATTGCGCTTATCAAACAGCATAATATTGTCATCGACTGTACTGATAACTTAGTGACACGAGAGCAAATTAACCGTTGTTGTTTTCATGTAAAAAAACCGCTAGTTTCTGGAGCAGCTATCCGTATGGAGGGGTTATTAAGCGTATTTACTTATCAACCTGATGAACCTTGTTATCACTGTTTGAGCCGCTTATTTGGTCAAGATCAACTCACATGTGTTGAAGCGGGTGTCATGGCGCCACTTGTTGGCATGTTTGGCACCATGCAAGCCTTAGAAGCCATCAAAGTGCTAACCCAATATGGAAAACCATTAATTGGTCGTGTATTAATGATTGATACAATGACAATGGAATTTAACCAAGTTAAATTTACCAAACAACTTAACTGTCGCATTTGTGGAAATAGTCATACTACTAATCAGGTTTCGCAATGAAAATTAATCGCATTATTTTAGCGCCTATGGAGGGTGTGCTTGATTATCAAGTCAGACAACTTTTAACTTCAATTAACCAATTTGATTATTGTGTGACTGAATTTATTAGAGTAACCCATCATAAATTATCTAATCGAACCTTTTATCGCCTATGTCCTGAGCTTTACCATAACGGAAAAACTAAATCTGGCACGCCTGTCCGGGTGCAAATTCTTGGCCAGTCGCCAGAATGGATGGCTGAAAATGCCGTTAAAGCTATTGAATTAGGCTCTTATGGTATCGATATCAATTTTGGTTGCCCAGCCAAAACGGTCGTTGGCAGTCACGGAGGCGCTTATTTATTACAATATCCCGAGCAGATATTTAATATTGTTAGCCAAGTAAGGCAAGCAATTGGGGCAACGCATAGATTATCAGTCAAAATTCGCTTAGGGTGGAATAATAAATCACATTGTCACGACATCGCCAGTGCCATTGAACTTGCCGGTGCCAATGAAATTGCTATTCATGGCAGAACCAAAGAAGACGGTTATAAAGCCGAAAAAATAGATTGGCAAACAATAGGTCAAATTAAGCAACAGCTAAATATTCCCGTTATTGCAAATGGTGAAATTTTTTCTATTGAGGATGCAAAAAATTGCATAAACCAAAGCCAAACTAACGATATTATGCTAGGCCGTGGTATTTTAACAATTCCTAACTTGGCCAATATGATTCGGACTGAACAATCAGCATTCAGTTGGCAACAAGTGATGGCAATTTTAATCCACTATGCGACATCCTCCATTGATGACGTTAAACCGCTTTATCATTCTGCACGCATCAAACAGTGGCTTGCTTACTTAAAACAGCACTATGCTCAAGCAGCAGACGTCCTACAAAATATTAGAACACTCAAATCACAGCAAGATATCGGTGATTTTTTAAGAATCAGTAGTAAATAATTTCAATTAAAGCCTATTTGGCCTTTTGACGGCATAGCAAAGTAATATTTAGTTATACATCGAACAATCATACAAGATAAAATAGATGACCACAACCATATCGCAAGTGGTAACAAAATTAATACATAAAGGCCTAGGCTATTTATCCGACTAATAAAATAAGCTATGTTATATATTACTAATAAAAATATAATACCCGTAGTTAATATCAAAATATTAGTTACAATTGCACTTTTAATAATTCTATCTGATTGCAAGACAACAAAGGTTCGTTTAAAAAAATCTTTCGTTAACAACACAATCATTAAAAAATTGATCACGTAACTCACTAATAGTAAAAATACATTTATCCAACATGAGGTGTCGTGCTGAAATTGTTGGAGTAGCATGTCTAACAAAAATGAAGAAAGGGTAATGAAAAGAAAAAAGAAAAATGCTAAAAACAATATAAAATGAATTTTAGGGCTATTTTTGGGAGTAAGTTCAAAAGGGTATTTTTCTTTATCAAACCAGTCACTAAATATTTTAATATAATAATAAATCAATAAACTATACAAACCACAAGATAACAAGCTGGAAATAATTATTATTAGATAAAACCATGAATCAAGGTAAATAATATTGACAAATAGGATCTGATACACTATTTGACATTGTTCTAATAAAAAACTCACGATATGAATAAGGACTATCTCAATTATTAATAATCCGAGATTTTTCAGTGTGATGATATGAATATTCATTCGATAAAAAACAATAGATGAAACGACAAAAAACAGCAAACATAGAGGAATTAAATTCAATAATTGATGTAAAATATATTGATTAAAAATAAACTCCAAAAAATCATTAAGCTCATCAAAAAG